>JBAWYD010000026.1:0-23866 GCA_037143735.1 Deltaproteobacteria bacterium | reverse complement strand
GGCGTCTCAAATACGGGACTCACGCCCAGATAGTCAACGTCAAGGTTTTGGGCCATTTCCACATCCTCCCAGGTTTCCACGGAAAGCCCGATGATGGCGCGCGGCCCCATCAGCTTTCTGGCGATGTCATAAGGCATGTCTTCCTGTCCGATGTGGACGCCGTCTGCTTCGGCAGCAAGGGCCACGTCGATGCGGTCATTGATGATGAGAGGCGCATTGAAAGGAGCCATTAACGCCTTTATTTTTCGCGCCTCTTCCACGAATACACGGGTGGACAGGTCTTTCTCGCGAAGCTGAACGCAGGCCACGCCGCCCTGCAATGCCATATAGACGACGTCTTCGAGGGGTTTTTGACCGCAAAGACCGCGATCGGTTACGAGGTACAGGCCGCGCATGGTCAACCCTCTGTCTTGAGAGAGCGCTTGATGTCTTCTTCCGACAACCGGTAAAGGGCGTCAAGAAAACGGAGCTGAAGGCTCCCCGGCCCCGGAACATCCTCAGCGGCGATTTCCCCGGTGATACCCATAACCGCCATGGCCTGAGCCGCCGCTTCCGCAAACGCGTGGTTGATGGCGGCGAAAGCGCCGCATAACGCCGTTGCGATGCACCCCATTCCCGTAACCCGGGTCATCATGGGATGGCCGTTCATGATTTTGGTTACATCGTCGCCATAAATGATGTAGTCCGTTTCTCCGCTGACACATACGACGCTCCCGTAGGTCCTGTTTAACTGGCGGGCGATGTCCACGGCGGTGTGGGAGGCGGCTGTGCTGTCCACGCCTTTTGTTTTCACCGTTTCCTCTAAAAGGGCCATGATTTCAGATGCATTGCCCCGGATGATGGACGGCGGAATTTTCTGCAGCAGCTCCCGTGCGGTTCTGGTGCGATAGGCCGTCGCCCCTGCACCCACGGGATCCAGAATAATGGGAATGTTCCGGTCCCTTGCCTGACAGGCAGCCCGGAACATGGCCCGTATCCAGTGGGGGCTCAGTGTGCCGATATTAATGACCAGGGCTCCGGAGATGTTGACCATGTCCTCCACTTCCTCTTCCGCATGGGCCATGACCGGAGAAGCTCCCAGGGCAAGCAACGCGTTGGCCGAGTTGTTCATCGCCACGTAATTGGTGATGTTGTGAACCACCGGAGACTTTCTGCGGATTTCCACGACAGACGACCAGATGCCCGATGCGGTAAGCTTCATATATCCTGCCTCCTTATGTGAACGGAATTTTTCGTGAAGGTTATCACAGGGAAAGGTCGAATGTAAACAGGGATATTGTTTGCATATGTTTTTTAAATTCCGTTGTGTTAATTCATCAAATATTGTAACTGTGCAAACGACGAAGAATCGTTGTGAAAGGAGGCATTCATGCCTTACGTCAATATCAAGGTGACAAAAGAAGGGGTCACTCCGGAACAAAAGGCGGAGCTTATCCGCGGTGTTACGAAACTGCTTGCCGACGTCCTCGGGAAGAATCCGCAAACCACGGTGGTCGTGATTGAAGAAGTTGACATGGACAACTGGGGAATCGGGGGAGAATCCGTCACGGTAAGGCGACAACGCAGGCCGTGACAGGTGCAATGGTTTTTATAAATGACATCGATCAAACACAAATCACATCGACAGGTATTGATGTTCACGAAGGATGGGTATGGAAGTCTCTGAACTGATCAGCATGGCCATAAGCGAAGGCAGAACCTCCCTGAACGAGGCGGACTCGAAACATGTGTTGCGTCATTACGGCGTTCCGGTGGTGGAAGAATTCGTTGTAATGGATGCTGAGGCGGCGGTTGCGAAGGCGGAATCCGTGGGCTTTCCAGTGGTCCTGAAGGGTTTGGGCGCCCGGCTGACACATAAGACGGAACGGGGGCTCGTCAGACTCAATCTGAAAGACACCGATGATGTTCGCCGGGCGGCCCTGGGAATCGCTGAGTCCGCGGGCAGCGATCTGGAAGGGTTTATCGTGTACCACATGCTCTCCGGAAGACGGGAGTTTGTGGCGGGGTTGTTTCGTGATGACCAGTTCGGGCCCGTTGTCATGTTTGGCCTGGGTGGGATTATGACGGAAGCCTTGGGGGATGTGGTGTTCCGGATTGCGCCTCTCGATGAAATCCATGCGAACGCCATGATGGAAGAGCTTCGCTCCGTAAGGCTCCTGGGTAGCTTCCGGGGGGAGAAGGCGATTTACAGAGAACAGATGGTGCGTGTTCTGGTGGGCCTGTCCCGGCTGGGGATGGAACATCCCGAGGTCAGGGAAGTTGATATTAACCCCCTTCTTGTCGGTCGGGACGGCGTGGTCACCGCTGTGGACGCCTTGGTTGTCCTCCATGAAATAACCTTGACGCCGTCAATGAATCCTCCTGTAGAGCCGAAGGAGATAGGCCGCCTGTTTTATCCCCGCTCCATTGCCTTTATCGGCGCGTCCGCCGTGTTCGGCAAGTGGGGTTACACCCTTTTTACAAATGTTCTTGCCGGGAACTTTAAAGGAAATATTTATCTGGTCAATCAAAAGGGCGGTGACATTGCAGGGATGCCTGTTTTCAGGTCCGTGACGGAAATTCCCGATCCTGTGGATCTTGCTGTGGTGATGGTGCCCGCCGAAAAGGTGCCGGGTCTGATTCCACAGCTCAAGGCAAAGAGGATTAAGCATGTGCTCCTGGTTACGTCCGGTTTCAGTGAAACGGGAGCAAAGGGTCGGCGTCTTGAACAGCGGCTCGTGGAAGAAGCCCGGACTGCCGGTATTATTATTCTTGGCCCCAACACGATGGGTATCTGCAATCCCCATGAGAACTTATACTGTACCTATCAGCATGTGCGGCCGAACCCCGGATCGACGACCCTGATATCCCAGTCGGGTAACCTGGGAACGCAGCTTCTGGCGTTTGCCGAACGCGAGGGAGTCGGCATACGGGCGTTTGCCGGATCGGGGAATGAGGCAATGATCACGATTGAGGATTATCTGGAAAGCCTTGAACATGATGACCTGACGAAAACGGCGGTTCTGTATCTTGAAAGCGTGAAGGACGGGCGGCGTTTTTTTGAAACGGCAAGACGCGTGGCACGTAAAAAACCGGTAATCATGCTCAAGGGAGGGCGCACCCAGGCAGGAAACCGTGCTGCTGCAAGCCATACGGGAGCCATGGCCTCCAATCATGTCATCTTTGAGACAGCGTGCCGTCAGGCGGGCATTGTTCTGGGAAAAACATCCATGGATCTCCTTGATCTATCTGCGGCATTCTCATCGTTGCCATTGCCTGCGGGCAACAGGGTCGCCATTATGACACTCGGCGGCGGCTGGGGGGTTGTGACAGCCGATCTTTGCGTCGAATACGGACTTTCCGTACCCCAGCTTTCTCCCGGAATCATTTCGCAGATCGATCAGATCCTGCCGCCGTACTGGAGCCACACCAATCCCGTTGACCTGGTGGCGGAGATGGATTTGTCTATTCCGCTGATGCTGTCGGAAACCCTGATCAGGTGGGACGGGTGTGATGTTCTGATTCATCTGGGCATTCTGGGACGAAAAACCTTTGTCGAACGGATGATAGAATCCGCCTTCGCTGTTGATCCCCATTGTGATCGCGCTTTTCTGGAGGAAATTCCCCGCCGTCTTCTCGAATTCGATGCGACTTACACGGAACATGTCGTCGGATTGATGGAGAAATTTGGGAAACCGGTTTTGGGCGTGCGCCTTCTTGCCGATGAGAGCAGCCGGACCGTTACCAGCGTTGAGGGCACTCCCCATAAAGGCGTTGCCTTTCCCACTCCTGAGCGTGCCGTGAAAGCGTTGGCCGCCATGTATTCATACAGGCGCTGGCTGGACATGGAAGGGATTTGAAGATTCCGGTGAGTATTTGTGCCATGTCCCTATGCGCATTATTTTTATCTTGTAAATTATTCCATTCGCTGATATGAAGCGTCCCTTTGCTTGTGAGGGGCGTATTGTTATGGAAATAGGAATTCTGGGTCTCCCCCAGAGCGGTAAGAGCACACTTTTCGAGATCATGACCGGGGTTCAAAGCCGGGATATGCACGGGGAACCCTGTATCCGGGGACTGACGAGCGTTCCGGATGAGCGTTTCGACGATCTGGTCAATGTCTTTCATCCTGAAAAAATATCTCCAGCGAAAATACCATTCATCGATATCAACGCGCGGGGCGAAAACACATGGGAGCCGATTCGCCAGACACTGAACGGCGCAGACGGCGTGATTCACGTCGTTGACGGATTCTCGACGCAGGGTGTGCATGACGTCGTCAGCCGTTACCGAAAAATTGAGGACGAACTCATCCTCTCCGACCTGATGGTGGTTGAAAACCGCATGGAAAGGCTTACCAGGGTACCGACAAAAGCCCTGAAACCCCTGGATTTATCTCACCTGCAAATCCTTCCTGCATTAAGGGAGCACCTGGAAAAAGGGATGCCTCTCAGAGACATGGGGCTTCCCGCCGACGTGCTTTTTTCCCTCAAGAGCTTTTCCTTCTGGACTGCCCGTCCTGAACTGGTGGTCATTAATATGGGAGAGGACAGTCTCCCCGTGGTGGATGCCTTTTTTGAAGAAACAGGTCATTCCTTACCGGCCATGGGTATCTGCTGCCAGGTCGAGGCGGAGCTGATCGGACTGACCGCAGACGAACAGGGAGAATTTCTGAGCGCCATGGGCATTCAGGAACCGGCTTTCAGGCGGACCATAAAAGAAGCGTTCTCGCTTCTTGGCCGCATCTCCTTCTTTACCGTTGGTGAGGATGAAGTGAAAGCCTGGGTGATTCCGGAGGGGTCCCGGGCGCCGAGGGCGGCTGCCGCTATCCATAAGGATTTCGAAAGGGGCTTTATCCGGGCCGAGGTTGTGAGCTATGAAGACTTTGTGACGTGCGGCAAGACACTGGCGAGTGCAAAGGCGGCGGGCAAGCTTCGTCTGGAAGGGAAGGATTATATCGTAAAAGACGGGGACATCATCTCGTTTCGCTTTAATGTCTGAAGGAATGAACAACGGGCGGGCAAAAGAGATCAGCGGATATGCCGGTCCAGCTTGTTGCAGGTGTTACGCGAAAATATTGTCTATGGTTTTCTGCACTTCATAAAGCCATCTGTTTCTTTGCGCTTCTGTACTGATCACAATGATATTGAACATCCTCAAATAAGCAAAGCACAGGAGAATTTGTTCATGATGGAGAAGGGGAGAGTTGCCGTCGTATTTCCCGGCCAGGGGGCTCAACGGCCCGGTATGGGAAAGGACTTCTATGATAACGTTCCGGTCAGCCGTGAGACATATGAGGAAGCGTCCCAGGCAGTGGGGTGGGATATTGCCGCCATGTGTTTCGGGGAGGATGAGCGTCTCAACCTGACGGAGTTTACCCAGCCCTGCATTCTGACGACGGAGATTGCCATGCTTCGCGGGTTGCGGTCCCTTTTCGGCTTTTCACCGACTCTCTTCGGCGGTCACAGTCTCGGAGAATTTACCGCCCTGGTTGCCGCCGCCGCCCTGCCTTTATCCGAGGCCGTACGTATCGTCCAGATCCGCGGCCGCCTGATGCAGGAAGCCGTTCCCGTCGGTATGGGAGCCATGGCTGCTGTTATTTCCGACAATCTGGATGTAGCGCTTGTCTGCAAATCGCTTTCGGACATTCCCATAGACATTGCGAATATCAATTCGACAAACCAGGTAGTCATCAGCGGTGAGGCCAGTGCGATGCCCGATGCGGAAGTGAGACTACGTGAAGCGCTGACAAAGAATAAGCCGTTGAGGTTTGTATCGCTAAATGTGAGCGCGCCGTTCCATAGTCGTTTCATGAGTATCATTGTAGAACCGTTTGGAGATACGTTGCGGACAGTCGGAAAGGGAATAGATCACGAAAGGTCAGTAACGGTAACCTCGAATTTCAGGGGAGGCTTTCATTCGGGCATGTATGAGGATCTGATTCACAATCTTGTATGTCAGTTGAACCATGCCGTCAAGTGGGTAGATAATATGAAAAGTATTGCGTCACAGGCGGGTATGATCTATGAGGTTGGACCGGGCCGCCCCCTCCGGGACTTCTTCAAGACGATCCATGTGAGCTGCTCATCCGTTACGACGCTGTCAACGGCTGAGCGGACTTTTGAAACCGGATGATGGCTGTTACGACATGGAAATCATGAGGCACTCTGCACGTTCAAATGCAGAAGCGCCTCCTGAATGAATGATTATTAGAAAAGGTCCTCCCAGCCAAGATTCCGGTCGTCGCGGGTCTGGTTTTCCTTCATATGCTGTTCGATCTCTTTCCGGATGGTTTCAAAGCCTGCTTCATCCAGGTGTTTCGGCACATGGAAGGGGCGCCCCCAGCGGACGAATACGCGGCTGAAAGGCTTTGGTATCAGGGTGCGATCCCAGCTTTTCAGCACCCAGGCGCGATCGACGGTGATGTAAAAGGGAAATATTGGCACGCCGGATGCCTGGGCCATAACGATAAGCCCTGGCTTTACAACCCCCCTGGGGCCCCTCGGACCGTCGAGAACATGTACGGCAAACTGGTTTTGAGCCAGATCGGCTATCATGGCGGCCAGGGCCTCCCTTCCGCCACGCGAACTCGATCCCCTCACGGGCCGGAAGTGGAACCGTCTGTATATGTCGGCTATCATTTCCCCGTCACGACTTTGGCTGATCATGACGGCGGGCTGATACATTTGAAACCTTCTGGCGTAACCCATGACGATGAATATGCGCTGATGCCAGATGGCGCCTATCATCTTCTGGCCGCTTTTGAGGTAGTCTAAAACCCCCTCTCCTTCCTTTTCATTGACCACCTCGATACTCACGAGAGCCATATACATCCGAACGAGGTAATGGGCGAGGGGAATGATTCCGAACTTTATGGCAAGGCGAGACAGTTGTTTAATCATCTAAAAAACCTTCTAATGTTTCACGTGAAACATTTTTTATTTACCGGATATATGTCTTGTATTTAAAACAGCCTGCGGAGCGGACATTCGTGACATCGGGGCGTTTTTCTGCAAAAATCTTTGCCCGTGTTCACCAGTAGGGCATGATATTGATTATACAGGGGAACACTTTGATGAATATGGTCCATAAACAATTTCTGTATGTCCGTATATGTCGCATCTGCACGGATAATGTCGTGTCTATCCAATATCCTTCGGGTGTAGGCGTCTATCACAAAAATGGGCTTGCCTCCACCATAGAGAAGGATACTGTCCGCCGTCTCCTCTCCGATGCCCCTGACCGTGAGAAGCTTGTCCCTCAGCGTCCGGAGGTTCTCGGAAAACATACCCTCCAGGTTGCCGCCATATTCCTCGTACAGGTACCGGACAAAGGATTTTAATCTTCCGGTCTTGACGTGGTGATACCCCGACGATCTGATCAGTTCTGCCAGGACACCATCTTCCGTCGCCAGAATTCCTTCCGGGGAGAGAACCTCTTTTGATTTGAGATTATCGATGGCAATTTCTACGTTCCGCCATGCTGTATTCTGAGTCAGAATAGCGCCGACGATAACCTCAAAAGGAGAGTCGCCAGGCCACCACTTGAGATCACCAAAGTGTGCGTCCAGTAAATCGTAGATTAACAGCAGGCGTTCGTTTTCGTTTACGCGGGGTTTCGGCATCCTATGGAAGCGTCCTACTTTCCAAGGCTGACAAAAAATGTTGCTTTTCCGCGCTTGATTAAAAACAGGATGCTGCTCTTTGCTTTTTTCTTCGATATTTCCTTCATATAGTCCTTCACGGAAGATATTTTTACCTTGTTGACCTGGAGGATAATGTCCTGGGGCTGAATCCCTCTTTCATCGGCAGGACTTCCATCTTTCACGTCAACAACGATAACGCCGTTTTTGCTTGCGATGCCTAAATATTGGGCAATTTCGGGCGTGATGTCCTGGACCGTCATTCCGAAATTTTCCAAGGACTCCCGCGCCTGGGCTACTTCCGGCTGGCCCTTCCGTTCAGCAACGATAACGTAAAATATTTTTTCCTGTCCGTCCCGCTGGACCTTGACCTCAACCCTGTCACCGACGTGAAATGTGGCGATCGTGAGCAGTAACTCGTGCGCATTCTTTATCTTCTTGCCGTTCACTTCTGTAATGATGTCGCCCGTCCTGAGGCCGGCCCTGTCGGCGGGATCTCCCTTGAAAATATCGGAAATAAGGGCGCCGGTGATATCTTTGAGTTTGAGGTTTTTGGCAATATCTTCTGTAATGTCTTGAACGGAAACGCCGAGCCAGCCACGGGTGACTTTTCCCTTAGTCTTTAAGTCCGGCAAAATCACTTTGGCCATGTTGATGGGTATGGCGAAACCGATTCCCTGCCCCTGCGCAACAATGGCTGTATTGATTCCGACGACTTTCCCTTCCATGTTAAAAAGAGGTCCCCCGCTGTTTCCCGGATTGATCGAAGCATCCGTCTGAATGAAATTATCGTACGGTCCCGCACCGATCACCCTGCCTTTGGCGCTGACGATTCCCGCCGTTACAGTCTGTTCAAGTCCGAACGGATTGCCTATGGCGATCACCCAGTCACCGACACGAAGCTTGTCGGAATCTCCAATATCGGCGACAGGCAAACTATCGCCGGGTTTGATTTTTATCAGGGCGAGGTCGGTCTTGGAGTCCTTGCCGATGATTTTTGCCTCATATTCCCTCCCGGTTGATAGTTTTACGAGGATCTTGTCTGCCTGTTCCACAACATGGTTGTTGGTAAAGATATACCCGTCAGAGCTGATGATAATGCCGGACCCCAGGCTTCTCTGTTTAAACTCTTTCTTCGGAATGTCCCCGAAGAATTTTTCAAAAAAATCATCTCCCCAGAAGTACCGATCCAGGGGTGCTCCGCCGAATGGTGCTCGTGATCCGCCCCTGCCCGTCCGTATGGTTTTCGAGGTGCTGATATTAACGACGGCGGGTTTCAGTTTTTCCGCCAGATCGGCAAAGGAAACAGGCGCGCGTGCGCCTTCGGTTGTCGAAACCGCTGAAGCCGTCTGGACATTCGGCCCCACGGGAACGAAGAATGATGAGCGCAATACCTCAACAAGAGAGACCACAAAAAACCCTATCAGAAATGCCAGGAGAAACATGATAAATGTTTTTCTGTTTTTGTTTTCCGATTTCATATATAAACCTCCTTAAAGTTCAAACACATCAGTGCAGAACTTCGTGACGAATTAACATAGGTTTTGGTAAAATTCCATCATTTTTCATCAAAGGGCCCCTTCTCATGAATTACTGATTTTTTTGTGGATTCTCGTGGCCTGCAGAAGAAAAACTTCCAGCTTGGCTGTAATCACCTGCGGAAAGAGATTTCCATCGCTCTCAACGGCGAGAAATGGAAGTTCTGAGCCCATTTCGGCGGAGAGAATCGCTTCTGAGAGACGATTGGGCATACAACCGAAAGGACCAATGGCAATGACCCCGCAGTATCGGTGAAGAATCTCGCTGACGGCTGCCCCGACAGTCAGAACCGCTTCACCGGTGAGATGGGGATTGATCAAATGCTTGATACCTCTGATCAGGTGATCCACATCCTCCAGATGATAGGGAAGCAGGGCTGAGCGGGCCATGATCTTCTTGAAGGCTCTCTCGTATTGCTTCATCCATGTGGATCTCAGGAACAGGGCTACCCTCTCCTTGAATGTGGGAATTTCGCCAGACAAGCCTTCCTTGAAGCACCAGTCCGTGTAATAGATCCACTCCATGACACTGGAGACCTTGGTGGCAAAACCCTGTTCGGCCAGTTTCTCAACGAGGAATTGTCGGGAGAGGTCGTCATGGCGAACAAATATTTCGCCGGTCAATAAGATGCAAGGCGTTTCATCTACGGATCTTGTAACAGGAATCTTTTTGATGACGGTTGCCACTGACGTGAGCGTTTCCTGCAGACCCTTGAACGAGGGCGAATCCTCGAATATCCGGATGACTCTTCTTGATTCTTCACTATAAATTTCCATGGCCGAAGCCTTATCGACGGCGTTGGTCAGAAGAATGGAATAGATATCCTGCATGATATCGGCCAACACGAGGCATGACCATAGTTTCAGGATGAATCCATTGTCGCTGAAACCGGTGTAGCTGTTTTCAGCCTGAAGAGAGAATGTGGCAACATCCGGTATGGCAGACCGGGCAATGAGATGGTCGATGAAGGTCGAATACTGACCGAACCGGCAAGGACCGGAAGCCGTCGGCATGAAATAAACAAGGAGTTCATCCTGGTTTTCGCGGGAGTTTAAGTATTTCAGGAGGCTGCCCACAGTCAGCAGCAGGGGGAGGCATTCTTTACAGCTGGTATTGCCTCTTCCCAGTTTAAGTACCTCTTCATCCGCCGCGGGAAGAGCTGTTGTGCGGATGCCCATGGATCTGAATACGGCGGCGGCGGCTTCATTCAGGAAATTTCCCATGGACGGGATAACAAGATGTACGCGGGGATCGTGAAAAGAAAATTCTCTGCCGCTGGAATCGATGAACACCTGTTTTGAATAATCAAAATGAGCGGGGGTAAATCGGGACCGCAATGGATGGGCGATTTCTTTTCCATCCCTCTCCAGTTCCCTGTAATTTTTGATGATGTCCATGAAAGCTTCGATCCTCGTTTCCAGGCCTGCATCGGCAACATGAGAATCCAGTTCGAGAATCAAAAAAGGTTTTCTGTCCATTATGTCGCGAAAGTATCCTACGAGGAAGGAATCGGGTCCGCAGGAAAAATTGGAGATGAAACATCCGAAAAGTTGAGGGTGTTTTTTTATAAAGGACGCTCCCTTGAGGATCATCTGTCCCGTCGACCAGTACATACGTTCAGGGGCTGTCTCTTCTTCCAGGGGGAGGCAATCGAAGGGGATGACGGACACGCCTCTGGATGCGAATTTGTGGGGAATGCCCATATTCGCTTCTGATACAAAGGCGTTGTAAGACCTCCCAAAAATAACCACGCCAAAACGATCCGGGTCCTTTTCGAGTTCTTTTAAAAAAGCCAGACCCGCCTCCTTCATTTGCCTTTGAGTCGACTTCTGGATGTCAACCGCCTCATTATATGCCACTTGAGACAGTTTCCTTGAACAGCCCAGTTGCCTCGCCATGGCAATAAAAACGTCTCTCGTCGCGTCAAATCCTTTGGAAAAATCGATAACGGGTTTCAGGATTTTCCCCTCTTTCATCATTTCCTTGAATGTTTCATGATTTTTGAAGGCGCTGGACAGGTAGTATGGTTCGCCCTGCGATAGAGGACAGGCCGTGCTTTGCTTAGTGCCATTCTCCACATATACGCCCTTGATGTGAGGCAGAAACAGATAATCAGGTCCCTTTTTCAATACGCCTGATAAAAAACCGTGTGCGATTTCTGCAGGGTAACAGAAAGGAGCTCTCTTTCGATCCATGCCTTCCCTGTCTAATGCATCGGAGATCATGACCCGAAACCCCATGCGGGAAAAGAAGCGATAGTAAAGGGGGAAGTAGGTGTTTGTCATGAAAGACTTATTTATTCCGACGGTCTTTGCATCTTTTTTCACGCCGAGGTTCTCGGGCGGCGGGATGGCCTGATCAAAAACCAGATGTTCGTGCATCTTGACGAGGTTCAGTTTTTCCGTATCCACATGAATGCTGAATCGAAGATTGTACCATTTGTTACAGGCGCCGCCGAAGGGATACGTCTTACCTTCAATAACCATTCTGGCAATTTCGCATTTCCGGTCGCACTTTTCTTTCCCGCCATGACAGGTAAAGGATTCTCCGTGGATAATGGTTCTGTCCTTCAGTTTCCCGAGGGAAAATGTCTTTTCATCCAGGAGATGGATTTCCAACATGCGTTTGATTTCAAGGGCGACTCCGAAGGCTCCCATCAGTCCGGGGTCAGGTGGAACGACGATTCGCTTGCCCGTGAGGGCAGCCATGGCCATAGGTACGGCCCGGTTATAACAGACTCCCCCCTGCATGAAGATGTTGTTTCCGACCGGTCGATTCCCCTTGACACGATTGTCATAGTTCATGCAGATCGAGTAAACGAGACCGGCGACGATATCTTCGGTCGTCATTCCGTCATGTGTTGCATTCTTGATGTCGCTGCTGATGAAAGCGGCGCATTGATCGTTAAAGTTTGGCGGCTTTTTCCCCCGGGCTGCGATGGCTCCGATTTCCTCCATGTCGATTCCCATGGTCTCCTTTGCCGCTTCCTCTAAAAACGACCCCGTCCCCGCACTGCAGGCATCGTTCATGGCATAGTCCGAGGGCACTCCATTTCTGATATACGTGTACTTGGCGTCCTGCCCGCCAATTTCGAAGATTGTCTCCACTCCCTGATCGAAGTGCAGGGCGCCCGTTGCATGGGCAATGATTTCATTGATAATACCGCCGGTCATGGCGTGCAGTCCCGCAATCTGCCGGCCTGAGCCCGTAACGCCCAACCCCATGATATGGATCTTATCCGCCATCGGGCCGAGTTGCGCGTGAAGATCGGCATAGCATTCCCTCGACGCCTGAACGGGATTTCCGTTGGTTCGCAGGTAAACGGATGCAAGGATGTTGTCGTCATCGGTTCGGAGCAGGACGGCTTTGGTTGTTGTCGATCCGACGTCGAGTCCGATAATGCAACGATCATTCTGCCGGGCAATCCCCCTGTCCGTGGTTTTGAATTCCACCATGTTGATGAAGCTTTTCAGGGGAGGAAGGCAAGAAAAGGAATTCCCCTTGCCCTTGAACAGTTTCTTCATATCAGGAAAAATTGACGTTTCGTGATCCAGGGCCCACAGGGCAGATCCCAGCGCTTCAAAATAAGGCGCTTCCTCCGGTACGATCACATTCCTGATTTCTTTTTGAAGATAATGGATCATCACGGGATTCTGTGCCGTTCCCCCGATGATCATAATGTCATTTCTGGGGATCTGCTGGATAATTTCAATGATTTTCCCCGCCATCATTTCACATAGGCCGGCGGCAATTCTGCCTTTTGGTATTCCTTTATTTGTCGCATGGGTGCAGTCGCTCTTGCAAAATACGCTGCAGCGACCGGAAACCCGGTACGGTTTTTCCGCATAAGCAAAATGGATGGCTTCTGAAATGGAGATCCCGATCCTCCGGAGTTGCTGGATAAAGAATTCTCCCGTCCCCGACGCACACTTGTTACCCGTCTGGACCGAACAGATTCTTCCGTCATTTCCGAGGACGTAAACCATGAATGTCTCTCCTCCGGCACTGATGACGGCATCCAGGCGTTTCTGATTACCATTTAAGTGTAACAGCGCTGATTCTACGGCTTCCGGTTCCGAGATCGATGGCAGGTTTACAAAATGCCTGAATTTTCTTCCTGTTACGGCTATCTTTCCGTAGTGATTCGCTGAAAAGTTCCTGAGGGTTTCAAGAAGTGCCTCTCTGGGGTTTCCGTTGTGCGGTTTTACTTGTATGGACGTCCTGTGGAGATGACCTGATTCATCCCTCATAATGCTTACAGCCGATAGCGTCGACGCACCGATACAAATACCCAGGCTTTTCACTTTTCTTATCCTTGACCGTTTATTGACTCGCATTCTAATATAAACGATGCTTGCATTTTGTCAATGACAAGACGCAGGAGGGGACGCGGCCCGCCGCTACTTTTTCGTTTGTCTGTTATCGCCCTCTCTTTTCACGGGGTTCGTTAATTGTCCGATGCTCTCGATGTCAATGGTAATCCTGTCGCCATCCCGGAGGTATACCGGGGGGGTACGGGTGAAGCCGACACCTTCCGGCGTGCCAGTCAAAATCACCGTTCCGGGCAACAGTGTCATGGACCGGGAAAGATCGCTGACAATGGTTGCCACGCCGAAAATCATGTCTGAGGTGTTGGAATCCTGAAGCGTATTGCCGTTTAAGATCGTCCGTATTCGCAGACGATCAGGGTCTGGAATTTCATCACGGGTAACCAGGCAAGGTCCCAAAGGGCAGAAGGTATCAAAACTCTTTCCCCTGGCCCATTGGGTCTTTTGTTTTTTCATCTGCCAGTCCCGTGCGCTGACATCATTGGCACATGTGTAACCCAGGATGCACTCCATGGCCTCATCGGGGGGAACGTTCTTGATCTTCTTGCCGATGATGATGGCAAGCTCTGCCTCGTAATCAACTTCCTGTGGGCCTGCGATGGGAAGAAGAATGGGTGAGAGGTGTCCCACAACACTGGTTGTCGCCTTGATGAACAAGACGGGGATTTCAGGATGGGCTATTTTCGTTTCATCGGCGTGTTTCCGGTAATTAAGGCCCAGGGCCAGGATGTTGCACGGTTCTATGGGCGGCAGAAAATGCTTGATCCTTTCACGATTCGACGTGATTTCAAAGTCACCCAGCACATTTCCCCGGATAACCCTGGCTTCCTCCGGACATTGCGGGTCATAAAGACCTGTAAGTGTTTGACTGTTTTCAGATAGAAAACGTATGATTTTCATGATTTTTCTCCAGCAGCGGGACGATATGATTAAGACACTGTTTGCGCTTCCATTTACAGTATGTTAACATGCAATGCAATAATATTGTATTTTTTAAAACAGATCATAATCAGGTAGAATAATGACCGCAGCCCTGGAATATGTCGGTAAAGCCTGTCTTAATATGGCCAAGTCTTTTTATGATACCCTTTACTTTGCCATAACGGTCATCTTAAAAATGTTCAGCCGGAGAAGCTATAACAGCGCCGTGAAAATGGTGCTCGTCAATCAGATTTATTTTACCTCCATGCAGATTCTGCCTTTGTTTATAGGTATCTCCATAATATTTGGCTCCATCGTGATCAGTACGGTATTTCAGGTAATAAAGAACCTGGGCCTTGAAGATTATCTCGGGCGAGTTCTCATGGGATTTGTGGTTACGGAAATGTCTCCGTTCGTTACGGTATTGCTGATTGCCCTCCGTTCAAGTTCCGCCATCAATACGGAAATTGCCGTCATGAAGGTGAATAACGAGTTGAAAACACTGGAAGCGTTCAATATCGATGTGATCGAATACCTTTTTTTACCGAGGATCATCAACGGGGTTGTATCTGTTGTCTTGTTGAGCGGCCTGTTTTCCATCGTGGCGCTGACGAGCGGGATGTTGTTTTCTAAACTGATTTTCGGAATGAGTGTGGATGTTTATACAAATGTTTTATTAAAATCATCTAATTTTTATGATATAGTAATATCCATTATTAAATGTTCCACCTTCGGCTTTTTTATTACATTAATTCCCATACGGTTCGGGCAGCAGGCGTCAAATGAGTTGACCAGCATTCCCGTAGCGGTTCTCAATGGCATGGTAAAGGTCTTTATTGCAATTGTTTTGATTGAGGTGTCGTCATTAATCCTGGGTTCAATTTAAATCTTTTTGAAAATGAAGACATGCTGAATGGGGCGTTGAGCGCCTTCACCGTGCAAAAAAAACAACGCCTGGGTTGGGTATCGGTAAATATCCCCCTCATATCGAATCTGGATGTCTGGGTCAACATTGCCCTGATCAGACAGTATCACCAGGATATGCATCAGGAGGAGGCACGGCAGCTGGTTCTTCAATATCTGCGGAGGTATGGCATGGAAAGCATTGCCTTCAAGCGAAATCCAGCACTGACACATGAGGAGCGCTTTTGTGTGATGCTTCTGAGGGCCGTAATGGTGGCTGACGCCGTCGTTGTGATTGACAGGCCTTTTCAGATTTTATCGGACCGTCAGGATGCCCGCTATATCCATGATGCCCTGGAAAAAGTTGATGATTCATATCAGGAGAGCCATATTTTTGATTATACGTGGAATGCTCACAGGTACAGGGTAGAAAATGCCGAAAAAAGTTGAATTTAAAGTTGGTGTGTTTGTCGTCATTACGACGTTATTGATTTTAACGTCTGTGCTCTACATTGCTTACAGCAAGGGATTTTTTTCGAAGGAATATACGTTTACCATCTCTTCGAAATCCGGTGAAGAACTGACGGAAGGGATGCCCGTCTATTTTTCGGGTTTTAAAATCGGCAGGATTGAAAAATTAGAACTGAGTGACCAGGGGTTGGTCCTGGTTAAGATAAAGATACCGGATCAACATGTGAAATGGATCAAATCGAGCAGTATATTCAGTATAAACAAGCCGCTCATCGGCTCCTCCAAACTCATCGTGACCACGCCCAACTTGAACAGTCCCGCATTATCGCCTCAAAATATTCCCGAAATTGTGAGGATCGATAACATCGATGAAACGATTAAACGGGTGCAGCCAACGCTGGAAAAGGTGGATAAAGTCGTTTCAAATATTGAAAAAATTACGGCAAACCTGGCGAAGAAGGATTCTATCGTCGAAATGGTCGTTGGAGACCCGGAGAGTGCTCGATCGATTCGTGAATCAATCAAAACGACGAAGGACATCCTGGTAAAAGTCGATACGTTATTGGCAAAAACGGATGACCAGGTTTACGGGAGCGATGGCGTTTTGCTTTTGGTCAGAAAAATTCTCAAGGATTTTATATTGAAACTGGAGAAAATGAATACCGCCCTCGATAATGTAACCAAAATGAGTTCAGATGCGGCTGATTCTACCAAGGATTTAAAATTATTGAGAACGGAAATCGATTCAACCGTTAATGCCATCGGGAACCTGGTCAACGAAATTGATAAAAAAATACCCTTTAAAAAAGAGCCTGAGATCAAACTCCCATGAAAAAAAATATCATTGCGTTTGTTTTCCTGATGTTGATTGCCGGATGCGGGTCAAAACCGATTCCTGACTGGACGAATGCGGCATTTAATCAACTGGATAATTTTAGAGCAAACTATCTGGCCGGCAAAACTCAAATCGCAGAGATTCATTTCAACAAAGCCGTTGAAGAAATTAAGAAAAGCGGTGACCTCGACATTCTTGCAAGGGCCTATCTCACGAAATGTGCCGTACAGACGGCTGTGCTTGAAAAAATTGATGACCGGGAATACCTGAGGATAGACGTTGCGCAGCCGGTTCCTCAAAACCGAAGCTTCCATAAATTTTTAAGCGGGGACACGGCTCACGTGGAAGAAAAACTGCTGCCGGTACAATATCAGGGTTTCTTCATGGCTTACCGTAGCGGCAGGTTTGCTGATATGTCGGGTGAAATTTCAAAAATGGAGGACCCTCTTTCAAAGCTGATCGCGGCGGGCTTTCTTGTAAAGCAGGATAAATGTGACGAGGGGTGTTTGAAACCCGCCATCGACACGGCTTCAAGAAACGGATGGAAGAAAGCCCTCCTCGTTTATCTTGAAAAGCTCCTGTCTTTTTATGAAATACAAAAGGATATGGAAAAAGCGACAACGATTCGAAACAAGATTGAACTCATAAAGAATTAGTCTGTGAAAGATTATGGATATTTAACCGTTGCAGTTAAAATCAGGCAAGGAGGTTGTTAAAAATGGCCGAAGAGATCAAAAAAAAGGAAGCCAAGCCATTGGAAAAGATGACTGTCAAGGAATTGAAGGCGATTGCCCTTGAATTTCCAAGAACCACCTCAGTTCATGATATGAAAAAGGAAGAACTGGTTGCTTTTATCAAGAAAGCAAAAGGGATCAAAGACGAAGAACCGGCAAATAAGGTTAAGGATAGTGAAAAGTTGAAAACCAAGCAGGAAATGAAGGTAAAGATCAGACATTTTAAAGATGAGAAAATGGCGGCCCGGGAAAACAAAGAAGGGAAAAAGGTGAGTTTTTTGCGTCGCCGGATCAGTCGTCTGAAAAAACAAACGCGACGGGTGGTCCAAGCCTGAAATAGATCGCAACACACTGTTGCTGTTGACTTATTCTTTGATCATTTCGCCACTATCTGTTTCTTTAGGAACCTGGGAGGGCAAGTGATTATCAAATTCATCATACAACCTTCCTGTCAGCGCTCTTAGCTGACAGGAAATCCCTATCCATCTGATTTCTCCTCATGTTGTGAGTTGCGACATTTCTTGAGAGTTGCTTATTCTGCACTCCGCGACTGAAAAGGTTCCTGTTCCCCCTCTCTTCTAAAAACGGCATTCGTTTCCGCGTCCTTTGTCATTTCGAGATGTTTTAGAGAAAATTAACCATTAACCTTTCAAACATCTTTGGCCGGATTTATGAAACACGATGAAAAGACGGAGTTTTCTGATCTTGTCATTCGCATGATGAATGAATTCGTCGCCCACGATTACCTGGAAGAGGGGGTTTGGGAGTTTCTGAAGTGCATTCAACCGGACCGGATCGAGAGCCGTTCCCGGATAAAACACTTCGTTCTCATTGCTGAAACGGAGGATCAGATTATAGGAACGATTGAAATAAGAGAATATAATCATATATCTTTGTTCTGTGTTGAAAAACAATACCGGCAAAGAGGCGTCGGCAGAAAATTGCTGCAACGGGCATTGAATCTCTGTGTAAAACATAACCCGGACCTGTCTGAACTCACTGTCAATGCCCTTCCCAGTTCCGTTCATATATATAAGAGGCTGGGTTTCCATTCAGAAAAATCTGAAGCGCTGGGAAGGGCTATCCCCTATGCCCCCATGTTTCTTACTTTATCACATGTGGAAAATTTTCAACCCTTCTCTTCTGATGCGTGTGAATTTTTGCTTGACATGGCATTTCTTCATGACGGGAGAAATACAAGCGGAGCAGAATGGTGAGCATTTTCACCGGCAGCCGCCAGCTCCAGTTCCGTGACGCCTTCCCGGATGGTTGAGACCTGATCCATTACCATGACCGGTTCAGGCACGCGCAATACGGGCGAGACGGGTCCAGCTTTTATTGTTCCACGCGGCGTCAACGGCTGGAATTCTGGATTCATCGAGAGGATCAAGACCGCATTTACGGGCGAAGTACCTGTGAAATGCGACGCACCCCGTCAGTTCGGGATGGAAGATCGTGGCCAGTACCTCCGGGCTTTCCGCAGCAGCGATGTAATCGTCCATCTGGAAGAGCGCCTTCACTCCGGGGCCGACCCGGAGAATCTTGGGTGCCCGGATGAAGATGAGGGGGACCGGATCAGGTGAGATGGGCAAAATGACGGCCTCGCATGCAAAACTGTCCAGCTGGCTCCCGAAACTGTTGCGTTCGATGTCAAGATCGATAAGGCCGAGACAGGGCGCTTCATCGACAACGGTCTTCGCAAGAAGGATGGCGCCCGCACAGGTTCCCCAGATTTTCATTCCCCGCTTGAACTCACGTATGATGGCGTCCTTAACGCCGAAAATGTGGATCAGCCGGGAAATGCAGGTGCTTTCGCCGCCGGGAATGATGAGTCCTGCCAGATTTTTCAGATCAGTCGGTTCTTTGACCGGTTTACCGGAGATGCCAAGGCGTTCCAGGTGGTCAATGTGTTCAACAACCCCACCCTGAAGATCGAGAACGCCTATCATTTACCATCCTCGTCCTGCCAGAAGCTGTCCTTCCGGGATTTCCGATATTTCCAGTCCGGGCATGGCTTCACCCAGCCCCATGGATGCCTCAAGAACTTTCTCGGGATCATTGAAATAAGCGGTTGCCTTCACAATTGCCCTGGCAACAACGGCCGGGTTTTCCGACTTGAAGATGCCTGAACCCACAAAGATTCCGTCACATCCCAGCTGCATCATGAGCGCCGCATCCGCCGGGGTTGCAATGCCGCCGGCAGCGAAATTTACGACGGGCAGACGACCCAGATTCCGAACAGAAACGGCAAGTTCATACGGAATACCGTTGGCCTTGGCAAAACCCGTCACTTCTTCCAGAGGCATGTTCGCAAGCTGCCGTATTTCGCGGTTCATGGTCCGCATGTGGCGGACGGCTTCAACCACGTTGCCCGTTCCGGCCTCGCCTTTGGTGCGAATCATGGCGGCGCCCTCGGCGACACGACGCAGGGCTTCACCGAGATTGCGGGCGCCGCAGACGAAGGGGATGGAAAACTTTGTCTTGTCGATATGGCATTCTTCGTCGGCGGGTGTGAGGACTTCGCTCTCATCGATATAGTCGATTTTCAAAGCTTCCAGAATCTGCGCCTCCACAAAATGGCCGATTCTGGCCTTGGCCATGACCGGTATCGACATGGCTTTCTTAATGTCCAGTATCATGGCCGGATCGGACATCCGGGCAACGCCGCCCTGCTTGCGAATATCGGCGGGAACCCGCTCAAGTGCCATGACGGCTACGGCTCCCGCTTCTTCGGCAAGCTTCGCCTGTTCCACGTTGGTTACGTCCATGATAACGCCGCCCTTTAACATCTGGGCGAGTTGGACGTTCAGTTGGTATCTTTTTGAGTCCACTTTATTTAGCCCCCCCTTAAAACGTCTCCCCCGCTGTCACGCCGGCGCAAGCCGGTGTCCAGAAAGTCTTGAAAACAATGGATTCCGGCTTTCACCGAAATGACAAAAGGAAACAAATAATCACTTATTAAGAACTTACCGACATTGAAGAAGTTATTTTTATTGATTCTTATGACATAAGATATAATCCCGTCAAGTATAATAGTCAAGGGGGATTCACCGCACTCCATTACCAGATCATTCTCATTTTTACACCCTGACCATCAAGATAGGTTTTAATATCCTGAATGGTGTATGTCCTGTAATGAACCATCGATGCGATAAGGGCGGCATCGGCCCTGCCCCGTGTCAGAACATCGAGGAGATGTTCCGGTTTTCCCGCTCCTCCTGAAGCAATGACTGGGATACGGACGTTCGTAGAAATAAGATGGGTCAGGTCAATTTCATATCCTTCCTGTGTGCCGTCGGCGTCGATGGAATTCAGGCAGATTTCCCCCGCCCCGAGATTTTCCGCCTCTTTCGCCCACCACAGGGCATCAATCCCTGTAAATTTCCGGCCCCCGTGAATGACCATTTCATAACCAGATGGCGTCTTTGCGGACGGGGCTACCGTTTTCACATCCATGCCAAGAACGATGCACTGGCTGCCGAAGGCCCTGGCCCCTTCTGCAATCAGCGGCGGATTCTGCACCGCCTCGGAGTTGATGCTTATTTTTTCTGCACCGGCCAGGATAACCCGTCTCATGTCCTCAACGGTGCGGATGCCGCCGCCGACGGAAAAGGGAATGAAAATGGTTTCAGCCACCCGCCTGACCACGTCGATCATGATATCCCGGCCGTCGGATGACGCTGTAATGTCATAAAAGACGATTTCGTCGGCCCCCTGTTCATAATATTCCCGCGCCGCCTCCACGGGATCGCCGATGTCGACGTTGCCCTTGAATTTGATGCCTTTTGTGAGCTTCCCGTTGCGGACGTCCAGGCAAGGAATGATCCGTTTACTCAACATATTTCCCTCCCCATCGGCAGAAGTTTTCCAGGATCTGCAGCCCCGGTCTCCCGCTTTTTTCCGGGTGAAATTGCACGGCCACGAGGTTTTTGAAGGCGACGGCGGCGCAAAACTTGATGCCGTAATCGGTCCACCCGACGACCCGGCGATCGTCTGCAGGAGACGGATAATAGGAATGGACGAAGTAGAATTCAGCGCCGTCGGGAAGTTCCTGAAACACGGGGTGATCTTTTTGAAACGACACGTGATTCCACCCCATGTGTGGTATTTTCAGCGGCAGGCCGTCCTGTTCAATATCTTCCGGAAATCGCCTGACACTGCCTGCCACGATGCCCAGACAGGGCGTATGGTTCTCTTCGCTGTATTCAAAGATGACCTGTGTGCCGAGACAGATGCCCAGCATGGGTTTTCCTTTCTCAAGCCACACCGGGATCCATTGATCCAGGCCGCTCTGCCGGAGGTTTGCTATGGCCTCCCCCGCCGCGCCGACGCCGGGAAAGACAATATGGCTTGACTGCGACAGCACCTCTGGATCATCACTGATCCGGCAGGGTTTTCCCAGATAGCGGAGCGCCCTGGCCACGCTGGTCAGATTTCCCGCTTTATAATCGACAATACCGATCATTTCCCATCCTTCATTAATTTTATTTATCTCTTCTACGATAATATATCCCTTGGTACGTATCCCTTTTATCAAGTTCCCCGTCAATGGCGTTCAATACGTCCATTTTGTTAATGGCCCACGGGGGAGCGAGAAAAATATCCCGGTAACCGTCGGCGGTCAACCGTTGAATGACCATTTCCGGCGGCAGGATTTCCAGAATATCGCAGACGGTTTGAACATAATCGTCCTTTTCCATCAGGGTGATCTTCCCCTGCTCATAGAGATCTCCCATTCGGGTTCCCGTTAAGGCGAGCAGGGCGTGGATTTTGATGCCGTGAATGGGAAGCGTTGCCAGAACCCTTGCCGTTTCGATGATATCTTCACGTGTCTCCCCGGGCAGACCGACGATGATATGGGTGCAGATGTGGATATTTTTTCCCGAGGCCCTTTGCACAGCATCGAAAAAGACTTCCGCAGCATGTCCCCGGTTGATGACCTGAAGTGTCTTGTCATGAATCGACTGGAGACCCAGTTCCAGCCATACATGGAACTGTTTCGTGTAGTTTTGCAGAAGTCCGATCACATCATCCGGGATACAATCGGGACGCGTGCCCACGGAAAGGCCGATCACGTCCTCTTCGGCCAGGGCCTCGTCATAAAGTTGCCTTAACAGGTCAATGGGACCGTAAGTATTCGTAAACGTTTGGAAATAGGCGATAAATTTTCCCGCATGTCTGTGTTTCCGGTAATACTCCCTGCCCCGGCGGATCTGTTCGTTCACAGACGGCAGCGGCCCCGCCTGCCTCAGACGGGAACCCCTGCCGTCGCAATAGATGCACCCCCCGGTGGCAACGGTTCCGTCCCGGTTCGGACAGGTGAATCCCGCATCAATGGGCAGTTTGTAAACCCTGCACCCGAAGAGGTTACTCCAGAAGCTCTTCAGATCATAATATCTTTTCGCATTTTTCCAGAACGCCGGTTTTGACAAATGTGTTCCTTCATTATCACATAACGATTTGGCTCAGGGGCGCGCTTCAGGGCTTCCCCCCCTGGAGCGAATTGTCAGGCGAAGTCTCTTTGCCCAATTGTGCCACAACTGTGTCAACGTCCGTCACCCATGAGAAACCAAAGGCAAGATTGAGCAGACTCGCCAGATGCATCTCCTCGGTGATGCTTCCTGTTCCATCGGCGAGAAAAAATACCCGATAATCTCGATAGTAGGCATCGCGAGCAGTAGATTCGCAACACATGTTGGTCATTATACCCGCGATAACAATATCTTCCGCTTTGAGACAGCGTAATACTGTTTCTAAGTCAGTATTGTAAAAAGCCGAGTAACGGTGTTTGAATATAACCTTCTCATTTTGTTTCGGAGATATATCCTGGTGGACTTCACTTTCCGGGCTTCCCTCTATGCACATGCCTTCCCACCACCAACCCATGATTCCGGCGTCGAGACGATCAGGATGATGCACATGCCTCGTGAAAATCACAGGACGATCTGCTTGTCGGAATGCATGAATTGCCTTTTTCAGATTTGGCAGAATAGCAAGGCCACCACAAGTAAATGTGGGGGAGGCGGGGTCCAGAAAAAAGTCCTGCATATCAATTACAAGAAGCACTGATTTGTTCCTGTTGAGGTGCATATTGTGTGTATTGAACGGAGTAATGTGTTCCAGCCACTTTTTTCCTTTAGCGGAAATGGTTTCTTGTGTAACATACGGATCCATAGAGATTCCCTTCTTTTGGTTACTTCGCCCAACGATAAGTTCAGCCAGAGCCGGGCTTCCCGGCGATTGGCGGCATCGCCTGGTTACGCAATAATTTCATTCAGTCCTTCTATCACTTGGGTCAATTCTTCCAGAGATGCCTTGCCGATGACTTTTCCGATCCTCTCTACGGACAGTGTTCGGATTTGGCTGATCTTGATCCATGATTTCTTTGGTAAATTCCCGGCCTTCAGCTCAAGGGTCAGTGGGAACCCGGCCTTTTGTGGCTGACTTGTGATTGCCACAGCTATGACGGTACCTGAACGTTCATTAAAGATATCGTGGCTCAAGATCATGACAG
>JBAWYD010000025.1:0-23907 GCA_037143735.1 Deltaproteobacteria bacterium | reverse complement strand
TCAATGGACATTGTTATTGATAATCTTTTGAAATCTGAGATGAAGATGGGAAATGGGTATGTGAGGTTTCGGGAAGGAGAAGCTACCTGTTTATCGCAGTCAACATCCTCTCAAAAAAAAGTTGAAGATCAATTTCTATTGACATATATGTCAACATGGTCATATCATTCATAAAAATCAGGATAATTATAAATTCATATGGAGACATTCATCATGAACAAAGCAGACCTCAAGTCTTTATTCAAAAAAGAGGCGCCTATGAAGAATCAAGAAACGAAAGATAGATTTACGCGAAAAGGGTTTATAAAGGTGGCGGCGCCTGGTACTGGTGCAATAGCTTCAGGGAATCTTCATTTTAAAGAGGCACATGCTGTTCCAGCAACAAGGCAAGGGAAACTACCGGTTGCGAAAACGGGCAGGAACAATTCCTTGATTGATGTTGAAGGAACAATGGTCGGCCATTTCACGGATATGAAAAGTGCCAGTGGTGTCACTGTGGTCATATGTCCTGAAGGAGCAACAGCCGGTGTGGATGTGCGAGGTTCTGCACCTGGGACTCGTGAAACAGACCTATTGCAACCGATAAATCTGGTGGAACAAGTCCAGGCAATCGTATTGAGCGGTGGATCGGTATATGGTCTTGCTGCTGCTGACGGTGTAGTGCGGTGGCTTGGCAAGAAAGGGTGGGGGTTTCCGTTGCAGGATGGCCATGTCGCGCCTATTGTACCTGCTGCCACACTTTTTGATCTGGGAAGGGGGGAGAAATTCGTTCCTCCGATTGGTCCGGAGTGGGGAGCAGCAGCCTGCGATTCTGCAACAAAAGATATATTTCCTCTCGGTTCAGTCGGTGCAGGTACCGGTGCAAAGGCCGGATCTATCAAGGGTGGTTTAGGTACGGCAAGTGAGGTCTTGGAATCGGGGATAATCGTTGCGGCAATTGTCGCCGTGAACTCTTTGGGTTCAGTCATTGATCCCTCCACAGGACAATTCTGGGAGCTTAGACAGGAAATAGGCACAGAATTCGGAGACCTTGGAAAAAGATCTGTGAAATTGCCATCGTCGCTTCAGCCTTCAGCTGGACGAAATACGACAATTGGGATCATCGCAACCAACGCCATTCTGACCAAAGTTCAAGCACAAAAGGTTGCTCAGATGGCTCATGATGGCCTTGCCCGGGCAATCCGCCCGTCGCACACGATGTTTGATGGAGACACAATCTTCTGCATCGCGACAAACAGGCAAAGTATGCCAGATACGCCGGGGTTTTTCGCATCTCCAAAAGCACTGGCCTTGAGTGAAATCGGTCGCAGTGCTTCGGATTGCATGACCAGAGCAGTTATCAGGGGAGTGTTGGAGGCGACAAGCCTGGGAGGAATGACAGCATTCAGAGACTTGGATCGGTTTGAAGCGTGAATTGATATCGCCGGAAGGTCAACCCTTGATCTTTGATAAAAACCGGCATTTTTATCATTTCCGTTTGAAACGACGTAAACCCATCAAATTTGCCAGATGCTTGAAGAGGAAGCTGTATGTTGTTTATATCTGTAAAGGGTTCATCATGTCCGCCTGCGAATTTCTACAGATCAGTGGTCAGATAGTCAAGCGTAATGGGGAGGTTCAGTTTGAGTTCCGGTACAAACTGGATGCTGATGCGTACTTTTTTGAGCCGGCATTGAAACATATGACCTCCGTGTCTTCTGTCGGCAGTCAAAAAATGTAGGTGGTATCCCGGCATGCTGAGTGAACTTATAAACTGGGGTGTATAGAAACCGACAAGGGTTCCCTCAATGTCCTGGAAGTCGAATGCCATCGGTCGTACCTCGGTGATGGGCCGGTAGTTGTCCTGCTTGGGTACAGACCAAACCTTTATACAGCTGAAATAACCGTCAATCCGAATGGCGTAGAATGTATTTTTTGAGGGGAGGAGGCGATCAAGGAGATTTTTGAACCCCGCATCGTCAAGATCCTGCTCAATGTCCTCCACTGTGGTGGGATGGAAGAATGTCACGCAGGCGAAAGGCGTCTGGGCGGCATCGTCGACAGGATAGGTAAGGCCGTCTGTTTTCAACTGATAGACTATGCCGTCCAGCATCACCATTTCTCCATCAAGATCGTTGAACGTGCCAAGTCCGAAGTCGCCTTGTTTCTTGATCTCCGCGATGGTGGTGTCTTCTTCGTAAATCCCTTTCATCATTGCTGAAACCGGTGCAGAGAGATAGATGGGGTTCCATTGACGCCCTTTACGAAGAAACTCTTCGATAGAATTGGTCAGAATGTCCTCTGTGGACTGCCCGGTGCGGTCAGCCACCTTACCGATTTTCTTCAGGAGTTTGCTTGACAATGTAACGGAACCGCCCTTGACTCCCATCACGTATCTCCTTTTCCTTTTGTCCAAAATATCTTCTTCACGCCCCCTAAATCCGTCCTGAGAAGCCCGACGAGAAGATGAATATCCTTGCTCTGCGCATGGGCCGGGGAATGTCGTCAGGAAACATGGTCTGGACCAGGCTTATTCTCTCCATTTGTCGGCTATTCATGCATACATCTCCTGGTTAAATTTCTCAATCAATTCGCGTATCCATTTGGAATGTTTGACAAGAACTTCTTTTCCCGTGGCGGGAGTATAAGAAAAACGGTGTTGTGTGTCAAGAGGAATGGACGACAAGAAGGGGTTTACATTGGCCATAAGGATGCCGTCCGGCTTCAGCAGCGCCACCATCTAAGAATTTGAGCGTTTTGCATGTTGTAGGCACATCTTTGCTGCTTGACAGAACGTATCCCTTCTCCTATACATAGCAAGATCTGAAATATTTCTATTTTGTCATTTCGATCCCCTCCTTCGAGACGTTGTCGTCATCTCTTTGAAAGGGATTGAAATGACGTGGAGAACACTCATAAACCCAAGACGTCAGACACCGTTTTTTATATTTACACGTCATTGCAGTCAACAGAAAGCGAGAAAAAAGAATGCCCGTTTACAAGATTCCCCAATTTAACCTGCGCAACATGAGAGGGTTGGTCATCTTCATCGCCATGATCGCCCTGCTTGCGGCTTCCTCCAAGGTGGTCCGCTTTCTCACAGACTGGTTCTGGTTCCAGGAGGTGGGCTATCAAAGCGTTTTTTTCACCACCATTTTCGCAAAACTGAAAACGGCTCTTTTATTCGGTGCAGGCTTTTTTATCATTTTTTTCACAAACCTTTTTATCGCCATCCGTTTATCTTCCCGTATATTCGTGATCGAACGGGATGACACGATCCGTTTGCCCTCCTGGGACATAGACAACCGAATCCTCCGCATCCTTGCGTTATCCGTCTCCATCTTTCTGACCTTCTTTTTTACCATCGACGGGACCTCCCAGTGGGAAAGCGCCCTGTTGTTTTTCAATGCCGTTCCCTTCGGGATTACCGACCCTCTCTTTCAGAAGGATGTCGGCTTTTATATCTTCCGTTTGCCTTTTTTAAAATACATCCACGGATGGTTAAAGTTATCTCTTGTTTTCACCATTATCGCCACAGGCGCCATTTATTTCATCCGTCGCGCCCTTCTCTTCATGCCCCCCCGAACCTGGCAAATTGCCCCGGTGGCCCGGATGCACCTTTCCGTCCTGATTGCCCTCCTTTTCTTCTGGGGCGCCTTCGGTCTCTGGCTGGAGCTTAACGATATCCTCTTTGTCAAGCGCGGCGTCGTCTTTGGCCCGGGATATACGGATGTCACAACACAGTTATGGGTTCTCAAGACCTTGATCGGCCTCAGTATCCTGTGCGGCATATCCGTCATTTTTTACCTCTTTCGTCATGACTGGCGTTACCCTGCGGCCACAGTGTTTATATTTCTATTGTTGCATATTCTCGGACGGGGCATTTATCCGACAGTCATTCAGAAATTCAAAGTGCTTCCCAACGAGATCGTTCTGGAAACGCCGTACCTGGAAAAGAATATCCGGTACACAAGAATGGCATACGGACTCCAGGATATTGAAGAGCAGGAATATCCGGTGCAGGAAAGCCTGACCCGGGAAGACCTGAAAAAAAATGACATGACCATCAAGAACATCCGTCTCTGGGATCATGCGCCTCTTCTTCAGACGTACAGCCAGCTCCAGGAAATGCGCACCTATTACAAATTTATCAGCGTGGATAACGACCGCTACAAGGTCAACGGCGAGTACCGGCAGGTAATGCTGTCCCCACGGGAACTCTCCTACCAGGCCCTTCCATCGAAAACCTGGATCAATGAGCATCTTAACTACACCCACGGATACGGCGCCGTTCTCGGCCCCGTGAACCGTGTGTCGGCTGAGGGACTCCCGGAATTCTTCATCAAGGATATCCCCCCCGTTTCCACGAGAGACATCAAGATAACCAGGCCTGAGATTTATTACGGAGAGACCTCCAACGAATACGTCTTTGTCGGAACCAAGCGGGATGAATTTGACTATCCTGTGGGCGACAAGAACGTATACAACAGATACAGCGGTAAAGGAGGCGTTCCGTTATCGTTCTGGAAGAAATTGATCTTTGCGGCGCGTTTCGGTTCCTTTACCATTCTTCTTTCCGACGATATCACGCGGGAAAGTCGGGTGATGTATTACCGGAAGGTTGCGGACAGGGTCTCCCATATCGCCCCATTCATTAACCTGGATAGCGACCCCTACATGGTGATCACGCCGGAGGGCCGTCTCGTCTGGATATTGGACGGCTATACCGTGACGGACCGGTTTCCCTATTCAGAACCGACGGCCAAACTCGGCAATTATATCCGTAATTCCGTCAAGGCCACTGTTGATGCATACGACGGGTCCGTGGAACTGTATATCAGCAACGCAAATGATCCCATCATCCAGACCTACGCCCGGATATTCCCGGGTCTCTTCAAGACACTGGACGAAATGCCCGATGCGCTCAAGAGCCATATCCGTTATCCTCCGGGCATGATGGCCATCCAGTCCCTCATATACAGAACCTATCACATGCAGGATCCTCAGGTTTTTTACAACAAGGAAGACCTCTGGTCGATACCGGTCAAACCCGGCAGCGAGCGGGAGATGGAACCTTATTACACCATCATGAAACTCCCCGGTGAAAAAAATGAGGAGTTCACCCTTCTGGTCCCTTTCACGCCAAGCAAGAAGGACAATATGTCCGCATGGATGGCAGCCAGAAGTGACGCACCGAATTACGGGAAGCTGATTATCTACAAATTCCCCAAGCAAAAACTGGTTTACGGACCCCGGCAGATTGAAGCCCGGATCGACCAGGACACGGAGATTTCAAAACAACTTTCTCTCTGGAACCAGCGAGGCTCACAAGTTATCCGCGGGAGTCTTCTGGCGATCCCTGTTGAGAAATCGATCCTCTATATCGAATCGCTATATATAGCTGCAGAAAAGGGACAGCTCCCCGAATTAAAAAGGGTTATCGCAGCCCATGGAAATACCATCGTCATGGAGGAAAATCTTGATCTCGCCCTGCAGCGGATATTTGGCGGAAGATTGCCGCAGGAGAGAGAAGTCGCCGCAATGACAGCAGCAGAAACGACGGGGAGGGAAAAGACGGACCGGGGTCTTGCCCTGGAGGCCCTTTCTCATTTCAGAAAAGCCCAGGAATACCTCAGGGCGGGAAACTGGAGCGGCTATGGAGATGAGTTGAAGAAGGTGGATGACATTCTGAGAACCATCGAACGCAAAAAATAGGGAAAGGGGAAGGCGGATGAGCAAATCACGAAGTACAATTTTTTTATGTATTCAGGGTGTCTTGATGCTGTTGTTCTGCATGGGGTGTGGGGGAACCCTTTTTAAGAACTATGGCGGGATTACCCCAAACGCAGATGCCGCAAAGACCTTTGAAACCTACCGGATCAACCCCAACTACAATTATTACACCAGCGGTCCTTACGTATATCCCAACGCCATCATGGGACTGGATAAAACCTATACGCTGGATTCCGACCTCTGGAAAAAAATCGAACCGACGCCGCAGGAATTCCGGGAGCTTGTCACGAACATGCAAAAGAAGGCCTTGGATATCGGCCAGAACCAGCATGGATTTGTCATTTTAGATGATAAAGGCCGGCAGATCGGCGTCTGGTATTCCATCTTGTCAGTAAGAACAGTCGTTCGGATGAAGGAAGGCGGGAAAGTTGTTATTTTTACTCCCGATCTTGATATATATGAACGACGTGACATGAACAGCCTTGTTTCGCCGAGGTAATCAAATAACTCCTTGCAAAAAAAAACAAAATCCTGTATGAGACGGGCAATATTTTTATGGAGGAGGATGTATGAAGGCGTTGGTCACCTACTTTTCAGAAACCGGTAACACAGAGAAAATTGCCCGCGCAATATACGAAGCGATCCACTTCGAAAAAGAAATAAAACCCGTCCAGGACGTTCAAGATGCCAAGGGATTCGATATCATATTCTGCGGATTTCCCGTTATTGCTCACAGCGTGCCCGGAAAGGCAGCGAATTTCATCAAGGGTCTTCCCGAGGGTCAGAAGATCGCCCTCTTCTCAACGCATGGATCTCTCCGCGGCGGCCATTTGCCTAAACAGGCCTTCGAACATGCCATCGGTCTGGCGGCCAAAGCGAAAGTGCTGGGTCATTTCGGCTGTCGTGGGCAGGTCAAAGAAAAAGTTATTGATGAATTGATGAAGAAGATTGAGCATCAGGCATGGGCGGAAGAAGCTCAGGGCGCCACAGACCACCCCGATGAACATGACCTGTCGGACGCCGGAAAATTTGCAGCGGAGATGATTGCCAAACTCTCCGGATAGAAAGATTACCACAGAAACCACAGAACAAAAAAATCCCCTTGCTCCTCACTTGTATGGGAACAAGGGGATTTTTTATATAACTCTTAAACCAATTCCTTTAATTTCGCGATGGCCTGCTTCAGGTTTTCCGGCTGCTGGCCGCCGGCTTGGGCCATATCTGGCCGTCCTCCGCCGCTTCCTCCCACGATGGGCGCGATTTCCTTGATGATATTTCCGGCATGATACCGGTCGGTCAGGTCTTTCGTGACCAGACACAGCAGCATGGCTTTATCGTCCGACCGGCTTCCCAGCAGGATGATGCCGGATGGGATTTTATCCCTGACTTTATCTCCGAAATCACGGAGCGTCTTCACATCCGCGGCGTCCACCACCGTTGCCAGAACACGAATCCCCTTTATCTCTATGACCTCATTGAGGAGATCGGAAGAGTCCTTTGCGGCAAGTTTCCCCTTGAGGCCTTCGATTTCCTTTTCCAGGTCCCTCTGGTGTTTCAGGAGCTTCTCAAGCCTCTCCGATAACTCAAAGGGGTTCGTCTTTAAGAAACCCGCTGATTTTCTCAGTTCCCCCTCGGTTTTCCGGACGTATTTCAGCGCTTCCCGGCCTGTGACGGCTTCAATCCTGCGCACCCCGGCGGCAATGGCCGATTCATGGACAATCTTGAGAAAACCGATGTCTCCCGTTCTCGCGACATGGGTCCCTCCACACAATTCCCTGCTGACGTCGCCCATTTTGACGAGCCTGACCTCTTTCCCATACTTTTCATCAAAAACGGCCGTCGCGCCCGTTTTTATGGCCTCCTCCCGGGGAAGCACTCGGGAGTCAACGGGAAAATTCCCCCTGATGATGTCATTGGCAAGGGTTTCGATTCTGTCGAGTTCATCCTCTTCGATCCTTGAAAAATGGGTAAAGTCAAAGCGGAGTCTTTCCGGATTCACCAGGGAGCCGGACTGTTTGACATGATCTCCCAGAACACTTCTTAAGGCGGCATTGAGGACGTGGGTTCCGGAATGATGCGCTTCTATGGCCCGCCGTCTGTCAACCTCCACGTTCAGGTGAACCCTGTCTCCCACTTTCATCCGACCTTTTTTAAGCTTCCCCATATGGGTAATGAGATTCTCAACAGGTCTCCGGGTATTCCAGACTTCGAAGAGGAATCCGTCTCCCTCAAGGATTCCCGTATCGCCGACCTGTCCGCCGGCTTCCCCGTAAAACGGCGTCTGTTCGACAAATACTTCCGCCTGTATGCCTTCCGTGCCCGATTCCACCGGTTCATCCTTCACCAGTATGGCCGTAATGTGGGACGTCGCCGCCGTCACGCCTTCATAGCCGGCGAAGGAGGTGCTGATCCCATTTACTGAAAGCTTGGCGTAGCTCTCCGATACGGCCTGCTCGCCGCTCCCTTTCCAGGATTCCCTTGCCTTCTCACGCTGGACATCCATGGCCTTTTCAAAGCCTTCCGTGTCGAGGGTAAGGCTGTCTTTTTTCACAATATCCGCTGTGAGGTCTATGGGAAATCCGAAGGTATCGTAGAGCTTGAAAACGATGTCTCCGGGAACCACACGGATGCCTGCTTTTTTCAGTCCACCCACCTCGTCGTTCAATATTTTCAAACCGGCATCCAGGGTTTCGATGAAACGCTGCTCCTCGTTAACGACGACTTTCCGGATATAGGATTCCTTGTCGATCAGGTCCGGATAGGCATCCTTCATCTCCTCAATAACGACCGACACCGCTTCATTCAGAAACGGGCGGTTCAAGCCGATAAGCTTGCCGTGGCGGGCAGCCCTTCTCAATATCCGGCGCAGGACATAACCCCTCCCTTCGTTGCTGGGAAGAATGCCGTCACCGATGAGAAACGTCACTGCCCGGCTGTGGTCCGCAATAACCCGGATGGAAACGTCGTTTTCTTCGTTTTCCTTATAATGTTTACCGCTGATTTTCTCCACGAACCGGATGATGGGGCGGAAGAAATCCGTATCGTAATTGCTGTTCACCCCCTGGACGACAGCCGCCAGCCTTTCCAGGCCCATGCCTGTATCGATGTTGGGCTTTGGAAGGAGGGTAAGGTTTCCCTCCCTGTCGCGATCGAACTGGGTGAATACATGGTTCCAGATTTCCAGATGACGGTCACAATCACATTCCACGCTGCATTCGGGACGACCGCACCCCACACCCGACCCCTGATCATAAAGGATCTCCGAGCAGGGACCGCAGGGGCCGGTTTCGCCCATCATCCAGAAGTTGCTCTCCATCCCCATTCTGACGATTCTCTCCGCTGGAACCCCGATGGTCTTATGCCAGATGTCAAAGGCTTCATCGTCGTCTTTATAAATCGTGATCCAGAGTTTATCTTTGGAAATCCCCATGTTTTCCGTGAGAAATTCCCAGCCCCAGAAGATGGATTCCTTTTTGAAGTAGTCCCCGAAAGAAAAATTCCCGAGCATTTCAAAAAAGGTATGGTGGCGCGCCGTACAGCCTACGTTTTCCAGGTCATTATGTTTCCCGCCCGCCCGGACGGACTTTTGCGAGCTTGTTGCCCTCGTATAGCCCCGATCCTCTAAACCCAAAAAACAGTTTTTAAACTGCACCATTCCTGAATTGGTAAAAAGGAGCGTCGGATCATCTTTCGGAATCAGCGATGAACTCGGTACAATCGTATGTCCGTTGGCTTCAAAATATTTCAGGAACTTCTTCCTGATGTCACTCCCCTTCATTCACACATTCCTCCTTTGATCGATTTAGGGTATCAAAAATCAAATCCAGGGGGAAACCCTTCCCCATAAGACTTGCGGCCAGCCTTCTTTTATATCCGCCATCCATTTTCACGATGCTATAAGATTTCACCTTTTTTCGGACCCATGTCATCATGGCTTCGGTTTCACTTATTTCATTGCGGAGACCGGCTATTGCCTCTTCGATTAACGGCGGCGAAATTCCTTTTTCCCGCAGGGCTGATGCAATCTTCCTGTCGCCTAAAAGTTTGTTCACCCCCAGATTCCTGGCCCATTGTCCGGCAAAAGCTCTGTCGTCCAGATATTTCAGTTCACGCAACCTTGCCGCAACTTTTCCTACAATCGCCTCATCAAAACCCTTTTCCATAAGTTTCGATTTCAGTTCCTTCTCGCTCCTCGCCCTCACTGCCAGAAGCCTGAAGGCCTTCTGTTTTGCCTTTTCCTGAAGGGTATCATCCCCCGTCATGGCTTATCTTCCTGGGCCTTCGGTTTCAGGCCCACCTTCATGCGGACATCCGCTTCGATCCTTTCCAGAATGTCCTGATTTTCCTTGAGGAAGATCCTTGAGTTATCTCTGCCCTGACCGAGTCTGTCACCTTTGTATGAATACCAGGCCCCGCTTTTTTCAACAATGCCGTTTTCTGCGGCAAGGTCGAGAATGTCGCCTTCTTTCGAAATTCCTTCTCCGAAAATAATGTCAAATTCCGTCTCACGGAAGGGCGGCGCCATCTTATTCTTCACCACTTTGACCCGGGTCCGGAACCCGACGATGTCCTGCCCCTGCTTGATGGAACTGACTTTTCTGATGTCCAGACGCGCGGATGCGTAAAACTTGAGGGCGTTACCGCCTGTGGTCGTCTCCGGACTGCCGAAGAAAACCCCTATTTTCATTCTCAACTGGTTGATAAAGATAACCGTTGTTTTGGATTTGCTGATACTGCCCGTCAGTTTGCGCAGGGCCTGAGACATCAACCTTGCCTGAAGACCCATCTGCGCATCTCCCATTTCCCCTTCAAGCTCCGCTTTTGGAACCAGAGCGGCCACTGAATCAACGACGAGAACATCGAGGGCACCGCTTCTGACGAGCGTCTCTGCAATCTCAAGGGCCTGCTCTCCCGTGTCCGGTTGAGAAATCAGGAGATCGTCCGTGTTCACGCCGATTTTTTTTGCATAACCCACATCAAGGGCATGCTCCGCGTCAATGAACGCCGCCAGACCGTTCTGTTTCTGGGCCTGGGCAACAATGTGGAGGGCCAGGGTCGTTTTCCCGCCCGACTCGGGGCCGTATATTTCCACCACTCTGCCCCGGGGAACCCCCCCGATACCCAGGGCGAGATCAAGGCCGAGAGATCCTGTAGGAATAACGGCGATGTCAGAAATCCGCTCCCCTCCCCCCAGTCTCATGATGGAACCTTTTCCGAACTGCCGCTCGATCTGGGTTATCGCCAGATCTACTGCCTTTTCCCTGTCTAAATCGGATCCCATAACCACCTCCAGAAAGAAGATAATAAACCATTGAATGATTTATGTCATTATTACGAAAATAAAATCTTTATTGTCATTCCGGGCTTGACCCGGAATCCATGTCATTTTTAATATCCTGCCATTCAACCTTCAAAAGGAAAATAGGCCAGTTTCGTGTAAGCGGCCCCACGCGGTGTCAGTTGACTCCTGTAAAGGTTGAGTCCGCCGGCATTGAAATGGCCTGCCGTATAGTTATCCCTGTTTTCAATGATTTTCGCAAGGCCGATCAATCCCCTCGGTTCTTTGATTCTGGCAAGGGTAAGATGAGGCCTGAATGTCCCTTTCCCCTCAGCAAAACCGCCCACTTGAAGTTTTTGATCCATGGACTTCTGAAAGTTGCCCAGGACTTCCACATCACCGCTGACTCCAAGCCAGAGAACCCGGGGACGGTTAATGTCCGGGAAAACGCCAAGGTTTTGCACATGGAGGGAAAACGGCCCGATCCCGTTCACATGCTCTTCCATGATCCGGGAAATTACCGCTATGTCATTTTCAGAAACATCTCCGAAGAACTTCAGTGTCAGGTGCATCCCTTCCGGTCTGACCCAGCGGATCGCACCCTGTAGGGTTTTTCTTAACCCAGCCTGAATGCCGCTGATGTCACTCAGAACTTCCGGAGGGACATCAATCGCCAGAAACGACCTTATGGATTTTTCGTCACCCATCTTCCCTCTCGCCTGTAAGATATTTTTTGAGCATCATCAGGGCCACCTGAGATGATATGTTTTTGATCCTTCTCCGGTCCCAGCGAAAAGCATAATGCCGGCAGCGGATGTTTTTTCCGTCTGTAAGGGCGACATACACGGTCCCTACCGGTTTTTCCTCCGTCCCGCCCGTCGGACCGGCAATGCCCGTCGTCGCCATGCCCAGGTCCGTTTTCCCGAGCGCTCTCACCCCTTCGGCCATCAGGACTGCAACCCTTTCACTTACGGCGCCGAACGTGTCAATCACCTCCTGGGGCACACCGAGGATGTCGGTTTTCGACCTGTTGCTGTACGCAATGACGCCCCTTTCAAAAAAAGCGGAGCTGCCGGGAATATCCGTAAGACGATCCGCAATGAGTCCTCCCGTGCAAGACTCGGCTAAGGCAAGGGTCAGTTTTTTCTCTATCAGAAGCCCGGCAACCAGCCCCTCAAGGGTTTCCTGATCATAAGCGAAAATGTACGGACGAAGTCTGTCGGTGACCTGTTCCTCTGCCCGCTTTACTTTTTCCCGCGCCTCATGTTCCGCGCTGCATCTTGCCGTCAGGGCGATTTGAATTTCAGGAAAATTCGGATAGAATCCTATACTCACACCGAGACCATTGAAATCAATATCAGAAAGCATCTGATCAACCCGGGCTTCCGGGATGCCGAACAGCTTGACGGTTCTGCTTTCGACATGCACGACCGCCTCATTAAATTCTCTTTTCAGAACGGGGATGACCCCTTCAGGAAGCATCTTTTGCGCCTCGGAGGGAACGCCGGGCATGACCACGATGATTTTACCGTTTCTTCTCAGAAAAAATCCCCAGGCCATTCCGGCGGGGTTGCGGATTGTTTCAGCCCCTTCGGGAAACACGGCCTGTTTGACATTGTTTGCCGTCCATTTGAGATGCAAACGGTCAAACCGATCCTTTATGTGTGCAAGGGCGGACTCGTCGGTGTACAGTTTCAGACCGAAGGCGCCGGCAATGGCGGCAGTGGTAATATCATCGGCAGTCGGACCGAGACCGCCTGTTATAATCACCGCATCTGAAAGAGACAGCTCATGTTCGATTGCGCCTTTAATGGCCTCCCCGTCATCGCCAACGGACATCATGACGGAAATCTGCCACCCATGGACATTCAACTGCCTTGCGATGAAGGAAGAATTGACATCCTGCGTTCTTCCGCTGGTCAACTCATTGCCGATGGTTAATATGCCGATTTTCATAGCGTAACGTGAAGGCTAAATGCCCCAGAATTTAATCAAAAGCAGGAGGGCGATATTGCTGTACATACCGGCCACGACATCGTCGGTCACAATTCCATATCCCCCCGGAAGCCTGCTCTGGACATAGTCGGCGGGAAATACTTTTGCAATATCGAAAAACCTGAAAAAAACAAAACCCAGAAAAATGTGCAACACCGTAGGCGATACGAGAAACATGGTCCAGAGAAAACCGACAGCCTCATCAATCACGATGCGCGGTGCATCTTTCTCATTGAATATCTTCTCCGCTTCCCCGGCTATGTAACATGCGAGGAGCGTGAGAATCAATATCGATAGCAGATAAAATGTCCCGGACAGGCGCGACAACACAAGGTACACAGGAATACCCATAGCGGTGCCCGCAGTCCCGGGGGCAAAGGGTGCATATCCACTGCCGGCACCCGAGGCAATCACCGTGATCAGCTTCTCTAACAGAAAGACACCTCTTTTTCGAGTCGAGCTCACATTACCCTCTTTTCATGACCCTGTCAATAATGATGAGTTTACAATATCGTCAAAATGAGTTGTTGATAACAAAAACTGTTGCTATACTCATACCATAAAATAAGTTTTTTTGTAACTGCTCAGGCGTCAGGAGATAGAATTTCAGGATTCAAAATGAAAAGAAAGCGTGAAGGGAAGCGATGCAGATCAAGATTACGACGGAATCACCGGATACTCTGAAACGGGAAGGGCTGGCTTTAGGATTTTTTATGGATGAAAGACCGCCCAGGGGCGCCTGCGGCCTTGTTGACTGGCGCATGAACGGTCTGATTTCCCGGGAGATCGCCTGTGGCCATATTGCGGGAACATTTATGGAGAAGATTTTCATCACATCCCCATCGCGTCTTGCCATCTCGAAAATTCTGCTCATCGGGCTCGGCACTCTACCCGAACTCACCTGCGAAAGGCTTTATCTCAGCGGGTACCTCCTGTCGGAAACCATGGACGGCATCGGATGCAAAGATTTCGTTTTTAACCTTCCCGCCGCTGGACGCTGCCACCTGGGCATTTCAGATATGGCAGAGGCCATGGTCAGAGGCTGTTTCGATTTTCTATCCAAAGACATCGAAAAATGGGCGACCGCTTCAACCGGCATCCTTGTCGAAGAATCCCACCTTGAAGACGTCATCACGGGATTACAGAACTTCAAGAGTCATGTGAGAGATGTGTCCATTATAAATATTGCTTGACGAATTCTGTAATTCAATGAAATATGTCCCCGTTCCTCCGGAATTTGCCTGAATCTTCAAAACCCGCAAGAGACGAAAAAAGGAAAAACCGTATCATGGACATGACCGTAAAAAAAATCCTGCCGGCCACCCTCGATCACCTGCATGAAGCCATGGCATTTGTCGTCGCCTTCGCCGAAGAACAGGGGGTTTTACCCGACAGGATGATGGAAATAGAACTCTCGCTGGAAGAAGCCCTCGTAAACATCATCAAGTACGCCTACCAGGAAGGCAAAGGCGATGTTGAGATTTCCTGTATCTTAAGCGGAGATGATCGGTTCATGGTGGAAATATGCGATAATGGCATCCCTTTTGACGTCATTTCCGCGAGCGATCCGGACGTTACTTCCGGCATTGAGAAACGGAAGATCGGAGGGTTGGGAATATTCTTCATTAAAAGATTGATGGATGACGTAACGTACAAACGGGAAAATGATAGAAACATCCTGAGATTGACGGTGCTGAAAAACAGAACGGCGCCGCAGGATGGGTCGGAAACGCCCGAATAGAAAAGCCGGAAAGGGGAGACAAACGATGGAGGTTGGTTCCGTGGGTGATGTAAACGTCGTGACGATTCTACAGAGGATAGACGCCTATAACGCGAAGGAGCTGGAAGACAAACTGAATGAAATGGTTTCCGGCGGCGCAGGAAAGCTGGTATGCGACTTCGAGAAGAACGAATACATCTCCAGCGCCGGATTGCGGGTATTTCTCGCCCTCTTGAAATCCATGAAACGTTCCGGGGGTGAGCTTGTTCTGTGCTCCCTTCAACCTTCCGTGAAGAGCATATTTGATATGGCAGGTTTCAGCCGCCTGTTCAAAATTTTCAATAGCCGCGACGAAGCGCTTAAGAATTTCCTGTGATACACGATGGGACCATTTTTTTACCTGAAAGATAGCTCCGGTGATCGTTTATGACAGCCGCAGCGGCTAATTTTCTCATATCCCTGATTGATGACACATGTATCCTCATGGTCGTCGTCTATTGCATCATTCGCACCCCCTTCTTTTATCCCATCCTGAAAGACCGGGCAAAACCATGGAAACAGCTCCTCCTGACGCTTTTTTTCGGCGCCGTTTCCTGTTATGGCGTTTTCATAGCCGCTTTAACGGACCACACCATCATCAGCATCAGCATGATCGGGCCGATCGCCGGCGCCATGATTGGCGGAATCTGGGTTGGAGCAGGGGCCGGACTGGCAGGCGCCGCCCTCGGCTTCTATGTGAATGGAACGGCATCGCAGTCTGCCGTTCTGCTTGCCGGGATCATGGCCGGTCTGTACCGCCTCAGAAAAAAAGACAACCCGGTCAGCGCAGCGAATGCAGCCGTTTTCACCGCCGGGTATGAGATCTTCGTACACATTGTCCTGTTTTTTTTCGACCAGGCAAGACCGCAGATCAACGCCTTCATTCCCGCGACGGCCCCGGTCAGCATCCTGGGGGTTGCGGGTTTTGTGTTCATCTTTGAAAAACTTGTCGAGGAGCGCCAGACCAGCGCCTCCAAAGAACTGATCGAGAGCGAGCTTCGCATCGCCAGCGATATCCAGATGGGCATCGTACCGAAAACATTTCCACCCTTCCCCAACCTGCCCGAGATTGAGCTTTATGCGGTTTTGAAGCCCGCAAGGGAAGTCGGCGGCGATCTTTATGATTTTTTTCTGATCGATTGCGACCACTTTTTTTTCGCCATCGGCGACGTATCCGGGAAAGGGATGCCGGCGGCATTATTCATGGCCGTCACCAGGACGCTGCTGAAAGCGAACGCCGAACCCGGTATCTCACCCGATATCACCCTCAAGCGGGTCAACGACGTCCTGTGCCGGGGAAACGACGCTTCCATGTTTGTCACCGTCTTCTGCGGAATTTTGAACATCCGCACCGGCGAAGTTGTTTACAGCAACGCCGGACATAATCCCCCCTACGTATACCGCAGCAACGGCATTCTGGAAACGGTAAGGATGCCGGAAGGCATGGCCCTTGGCGTCATGGAGGACATATCATACGGCCAGGACCGCCTCGTTCTGGGACGGGGCGACGCCATGATCGCGTATACCGACGGGGTCAGCGAGGCCATGGATATTTCCTTTAACCAGTTTTCCAGCGAACGGCTGGAAAAAACAATAGAAACCGCCGCCACGACGGAATCCAGGGGGATCATCCGCCACATTATGGAAGACGTGGAACGTTTTGCCGCGGGGGCGGAACAGTCGGACGACATTACCCTTTTATCTCTAACCTATACGCCGGAGCCGCAGCGCTGATATGCCGCAATCGATTATGGACATCATCATAAGCCTGACAGGAAACATCGCCGTCGTTTCCGTTGTGGCCTATCTCATCACCCGGACCAGGCTCTATTCGGAAGTGATCGACCGCAGGCTGACGCTTAGGGGAAAGATGTTCATGGTCGCCATATTCGGAGCCTTTTCGGTGTACGCCGCTGCATTGGGGGGTGCTGCCAACATCCGCAACCTTGGCCCCATGATGGGCGGTCTTGTCGGTGGACCCCTGGTGGGCGTCGGTTCGGCATTATTCGGGGCAGCGTATCGCTTTTTTGACCCCCGGTTCGGAACCAGCATTAACATCGGCACGGTAACATATTCCGCCATGATGGCCACGGTGCTGGCCGGACTGGCTGCGGGCGTCCTTTACAGGTTCAGGAAGGGAGCGCTTACAGGGGTACTGGGAGCGACGATTTTCGCCGTCTCATACGAGATTTTTCATTTCGCGTTGTCGCTGCTTATAGGTCGTCCCTTTTCCGTGGTGTTACCCGCAGCAATAAAGGCATTCCCCCCCATGATTGCGGCTCATGCCGCCGGTCTTGCGATTTTCGTGTTCATCCTGAACAACCTCATCAACGAGCGAAAGACACGGGCCGCCAAAGAAAGAATCGAAAGCGAGTTGACCATTGCCCGTGACATACAGATGAATATCCTCCCGAAAATATTCCCCCCCTTTCCGGACATACGGGAGATCGACATTCACGCCTCCATCGAACCTGCCAAGGCAGTGGGCGGCGATCTCTATGATTTTTTCTTTGTGGACGACGATCATCTCTGTTTTGTCATAGGCGACGTTTCCGGCAAAGGCGTTTCTGCGGCTCTTTTCATGGCCGTTTCCAGCACATTGTTTAAGGCCAATACCAAGCCGGGAATGCCGCCTGAGGAGATCCTCTACAGGGTAAACAACAACCTTTGCGCGGAAAACGAAGCGTCCATGTTTGTCACCGCCTTCTTCGGGATACTCAATATCCGTACCGGTAAAATCGTGTACAGCAACGGCGGGCACAACCCTCCCTATATCCGAAGAACATCCGGTGATGTCGAGTTTCTGCATTGCGCAAGCGGTTTGGCTCTGGGTGTGATGGAGGATTTTACCTTTGTCCGGGATACAATGTCCCTCATGCCCGGCGATACACTGTTTCTTTACACAGACGGCGTGACCGAAGCCATCAACAGGCAGGACGAGTTCTTTACAGACGGCCGTCTGGAAGAGTTCCTGCGCCATACCGGAGGCGCCTCTATCGCCGGCGACCTATGTCAGGCAACTTCCCAGGCTGTGCATGACTTTGCCGCCGGGGCCGTCCAATCGGACGATATCACCATGCTGACGATCAAATATAATGGATAATAAACCCCTTTTCAACAAAGGGGGATCATAAACTTTTCAAGGACACTTTCAGATGAACAGAGACGTTTTTTTCTATACAGACAAGGACCGTTACGCGTTTTACGGTTTTGCCATCGGGGCCGTCATGTTTTTTCCCTTTCTTTACATCTCCATCATGGCCGACTCCATGACCCTGATCGCCATGTCCATCCGCAGCGCCGCGGAAACCCTGTCGCTCCTCATCACCTGGATGGGACTGCGCAAGGTCGCCCGTAAAGAGATTTACGTCTTCAATTACGGCGGCGGCAAGATTGAGAACCTGTCGAGCCTTGCCATTGCCCTGTCTCTGGTTCTCTCTTTTGTGGAACTATTTTTCCGCAGCATCGACCGGTTTTATCATCCCGTTCATGTAAGCGATTTATTTACATTTATCGGAATACTGATAGTCGTGGCGTTTTTTTTGATAGCCCTCTGGTTATTGATAAAGAGCTATTACGCCAATCACCGCGATCCGTCGCCCGCAGGCGATGCCCAGTGGCGCCTGTATCTTGCCAAAACGGTTATCCATCTCAGCGTCGTTATTTCTCTGGGGGCGTCGCTTCTGCTGAAGGAATATACCTGGTCGTTGTATATTGATCCGACGGTTTCATTGCTTCTTAGTTTCTATATCCTGGGCGCGGCTTATCTGATAGGCAAAAGATCCATTGATGAACTCCTCGACAAAACCATCGATGAGCCCTTGCAGATGATGATTTTGGGTGAGCTTGCCGCCTATTTTGATGAATATCTGGAGGTGCACGGCATCAGGTCGCGTAGAACAGGACAGTTCGTGTTCATCGAGATATTTCTCGAATTCGAATCAAATAAACTGATGGGTGACGTCCAGACCGTTATCAACCGGATAAAGTCCGATCTGGAAAAAAAGATCGACGGCAGTCAGGTGATGATTGTCCCCAGCACGTCTTCGATTTCCCGGTGATATCATTCTGCAAATCAAGTTAAACTTCCATGCAGCGGCAGCGTATATTTATCCCCGTCGCACGTTGCCGGCGCCAGCAAAAGTTTCTTGATATCATCAGGAATGCCTTTCTCAAAATCCAAATAATCGATGCTGCCTTTTTCACCCCTTGACCTTTTGTCAAGAACAGCATTAATCAAATCCAAAGTCATCCAACCGCCTATTGAACAAACCTTTTCATATAGCGTAAGCACTTTTTCGGGATAGGCGTCGTTAGATAATTTGATGTTTATCAGGGGTGATTTCCCGATAATCGAGCCGCCGTCCATTACTTCGTTAACTTGATGAAAAGTCACTTTTGCAGTTGAAAACCCCATTTTAATCGTATGTTCAATAGGTTGAGTACCAATACCTATGCTTTCTGCCAAATCCGAAGGATGAATATTGTACATTCCATAAGCCGGATAATTGAAAATAACGTCATCAACCAATTGTCCAAAACAGCACATTATGATGATCTCTGGATTCCACGCATACAAGAGTTCCCTGAAGAAATCGCATTTTATCGCACCTGAGTAAAAGGGTATCCCGAATGAAAGAGCAGACTCCTTTATGTCGTCGAATAAATTTTGTTTCTCTCCCACTGTGGAAAAGCGCCAAATTCTTTTTTCACAGGAAATTCTCGCCTTGCTGCAAGTCGGCATATCGGTTACCAACGCCAGCAGGTTTATTCTATCGGGATATTTCAGTTCATATTTTTTCAGCGACTCCATCACCAAAAGACCGGGGCTTGCGCTCCCAATAAACAATACTCTCAATCCTTCATGGTTCTTTTCAGAATGGGCGCTTTCCCCCGGTATTATCAGTTCCCCCCACTCCATTGTCCGGTCTTTATACACCTTGCGTTTTTCGGCAGGTTTTAAAAGCTCGGTTATGTCAATCTTTTGCGTTTTCATGGCAGTTCCTTCGGCCCCCTCAGGGCTTCGGCTCATTTTTTGAGAAAGGCATGGTTCTTACATCCTGCCTTTTGTTTTCAGGGAAGGCGCCATGATGAACGAAACCGGGCATAGTCCGATTCGGGCATCTGAACAAGGACGGGCATGGCATAAGGGTTCAGCCAGAGGAGCAATTCCTCCAGATGCTTTGCCTCCATGGCCGTGCATCCCGATGTTCCCACGAAAGGCCCCTTCCAGATGTGAAGAAAAATGCACGAACCCCGGCCCGCAACGGCCGGATCCGCGTTGTGTTCCACCACCGTACCCAGACGGTACTGATCATCCTGCCGCCGCATGTCTTCGTAACTATGCCAGTTTTGTTCTGTTCCGGCCGTATCAACGAGCGTATTGTAGTACGGCGATGTGACATCATCCACGCACTGGATCCGGGCGGTAGCATGAAGATAGGGCAGCTTGATCCATGAAACCTCACGGGGGGGAGCGTAACCGAAGGCGGACCCCAGCCGGAACATGCCGGCCGGCGCCTTGCCGTCTCCCTCCCTTTTTACGGGACCGTCACAGGACAGGCTGGGATGAATTCCCCTCCCCCAACCCAAACCGTTGCGCCCCACCACGGCGGAAACCTCTCCGCCTGTGGCATTCCATGGCGCGTCACCCGCCTTTCTTTCAAAGCGCTGAAGGGAAGCTCTGAATGTATTCCAATCCGCCGTTTTTACAACCACGGCCTGCAAGGGAACGGATGACTTTGCCTGCATGGTGTCAGCCGGCGCGGAGGAACTGAAAATCATAGAAAAAACCATTAGTATAAATGCGAGCATTAATCGTATTGGCATTTTTTACCACCTCTCCTTACGGATGTCCAGACTTACCAAAAACCTTCCCCCCGAAAAAAGTGACGCTTCCGTGGAACCTTCAACTCTTCACGGAAACAACGCCCGCCAGGCTCAATGGACCCGAATGCGTGTTTGTCAAAGAAGAATCAGCATCAGAACTGACGGCCAAGGTAGAGATAAAGCGACTTGTGGCCGCCTTCGGCGTGGCCGTAGGCCAGGTAAATGGGACCCAGATAGGTGCTGGTTCCGATAAAGACACTCCCCGCATACATGATCGATTTGAACGTGATATCCGCTTTTTTCTCCCAGACGTTCCCGGCTTCCGCCGAACCGCCCAGGTAGAGCGGCATATTAAACGCGCCGAGCCCTGTGCTGCCAAGCTTCTGATACCCGATGAGGCGGGCGACTCCCGTATGCCGGCCGGACAGTTCGTTTACGGCGAATCCCGACATGTTTAAAAAACCGCCCAGGGGGTAGCTATCCTGAATGGGCGCGTCGTCGCTGTCCAGGGTGGTCTGGATGCGGATCCCGGGAACCAGGGTGAATTTTCCCCAGGTCTTCGCCGTCAACCAGTTGAAACTCATCGCCTGGCCGGTAATATCGGAGCCCAGTTCCTTGAGATTGTCCATCCAGATTATTTTCGCATCAGAGCCGACAAGGGGAAAACTGTAGTTGTCGAGCTTGCTGTAGGCAAAGGAGGAATAGAGACTGCCGCGATCGAAATTTCCCGTCCCTCCCTCCGGGCTGCCTATCTGTAAGCTTAAATTGCCCGTTGTCCGGCGGACGCCGAATCTCAGTTCTCCCCAGTTGCCGAACTGGCGTCCGACGTCCAGGCCGACCTGGGTCGTTGAAATGCGATACTGGGCGGCAATATCGCCGGACGTGCTGAAGGCGTTGGCGTTTCTTTCCTTGTATTCAATTCCCGTGGCGACGAAATAGTTCATGGCATCGTCGACGGGCTGGTAGAATTCGGAAAACAGCCGAAGGTTGCTGCCGATCTGAGCTTCATTGCGCCATTCGCCCCCCAGGCGGTTCAACGCCGTTTTGGTGAAGCGGGTCGACAGGCCATAGTCGCTGGACCCCTTGAAATTGTCCTCCACGCCGAAGCCGAAGCGGAGATAATTCGGCCCCCAGGATTTTTCCAACGGCTCGATGATCAGGCCGGTTTCACCACCTTTCTTTTCAAGACCGAAATCGACGCGCTCAAAAAAATCAAGACCGTATGTCCGGTTGATGTCTTTTTTCAACTTCTCCATATCCAGTTTTTCACCGGGCTGTGTGCGTATCTGCGACTCGATAACGCTCTTTGACAAGGGAGATTTGTTATCGATCCTGACGTAATCGATCTTCGGCTGTTCCGGCGGCCCCTTCCTCTGGCACGCCAGATAGGCATGGTAACCCTTCTCATCCAGGGAAAGACGCTGAAGCAGGGGCTTCATCGACATCGCCTTTGCCTGACCGATACTGAGAGCCTCCGGCGCCCGTGAAAAATCACCCGTTCCGAGGTCGCCCAGGGGGGGCGCAATGTGAATATCGCCCGGACGAAGCTTGGCAAGCTGCTCCATGGAATTGCGCTGAATCAGGATCGTCATCACCTGTGAGGAAATGCTCACCGCCGATACCAGCTTTTCACGGGTTCGAAGGGGTGTTCCGATATCGACGACAATCAGCACATCCGCCCCCATCTGCCTGACCACATCAACGGGAATGTTGTTGGCAATCCCGCCGTCCACCAGGATCTTGCCGTCGATCTCGACAGGCGCAAAAACCGCAGGGATGGACATGCTCGCCCGGATGGCTTTTACAAGATCTCCCGATTGCAATACCACGGGCTTTCCCGTTTCGATATCCGCGGCCACCGCCCGGAACGGAATATTCAGCTTATTGAAATCATGAATGGTTTCCGTATGAAAGAGTAGAGATTTCAAAATCACACTCAGACTCTGCCCCTGAACAAGACCCTTCGGTATTTGAAAGTGGCCGTTCTTGTATCCGAGGTCAAAATCGATCATATAATCGGCGGCGTCCTGTTTACGTCGGAAAGAAAGCTCCTGCGGAGAGGGTTTATCTTTAAAGGCATTGTTCCATTCAATACCCGTGACGATTTTTTCCATTTCAGCAGGCGAAAAGCCTGATGCGTAAAGACCTCCCACAATAGCCCCCATGCTGGTGCCGGCGACACAGTCAATGGGAATTTTCATTTCCTCAAGCACCTTGATGACGCCGATATGGGCGACGCCCCGTGCACCGCCGCCGCTCAATACAAGCCCGATCCGCGGACGGGCGGCCGGTACAGGCTGATCGGCCTTTGCCTCCACCGGTACGGACAGCAGACACACCATGAATACAAGACACAGGAAGTCCCTTATTTTATTTCGCATCTCCTCTTTCTCCCCATAAGCATGATCATCTCTTGACACGCGGAAACCCTTCACCTATACTCGCCCCAATTTCCAGCTAAACTCATATGAAAAAACATCAACAAATGCACGCATAAAATTAAATACCTGCTTATGAATTCAACAAAACGCCTCATTATCCTGTCCGGACCTTCCTGTGTCGGAAAATCGCCTCTGGTCAAAGCCTTAAGACGGGCATACCCGGGAATGCCGTTTCAAATGCCCATATTCTATACAAGCCGCCAGCCTCGCACCATCGAACAGGAGGGCGTCGATTACTATTTCCGTTCCGAAAAGGAAATCAGATCCTTCCCGCCGGACCGCTTCATCATCGCCCGGACGCGCACGGTCTGGCAGGGCATCGACCTGGAGGAGACGGAGCGCCTGTTTGCCCGTCACGACCTGATCATCACGGAAGTCTATCCGACCCTGGGAACCCTGTTGTTGGAACACCCGCGTGTTCAGCAGATGTCCGCCGAATTCGAGATACAGACCGTTTTCATCAGCCCCGCAACGGAGGAGGAAATCCAGGCCGTGCAGACCGGGATGGGATTCGCAAGCCCCGATGAAGCCACGGCGGCCATCATGCTTCCGAAACACATCGCCCGGATGCAGCAACAGGGAAAACTTCTGACGCCGGAGCTGATGGAGGATCTTCACATCCGCGCAGGAAAGGCTTATGAAGAGATCCGGATGGGCAGAAGCTATGCGCACCGGATCGTCAACCACGACGGCGAGGATTCCAACAACTGGCGCTACACGCCTCCCATCGGCGAGGCGGGAGCGACACTGAAACGCTTCGTCGGAATTTTGGAAAGTCCAGTCTTTTCAGTAGATTCCGGCTTTCGCTGGAATGACGGAATTTTACGAACTCATCAGGATTAACATATCAACGTGTCTGAAAAAAAGGAGGGTTCTGCCATGTTTGTGGTTAT
>JBAWYD010000024.1:0-24230 GCA_037143735.1 Deltaproteobacteria bacterium | reverse complement strand
GTCACCGAAGGGATCATTGATCAGATGGGCGCTGAACATGTTCTTTTACCTTACTCATCCTCGAATCATCTTCATGCAGATATCGAGAGCTTTATTGAATTTCTCCTGAAACTCGACCAATCGTCATTCCCGCGAAAGCGGGAATCCAGTCTTTCAAGACCTTCTGGATTCCCGCTTTCGCGGGAATGACAAAGTGGGGATATTTTTCAAAGCTCTCATATCGTCAATATTTCTTTACTCTTTATCATGAATTTTATTAATTTCAACTTGACTTTCTTTTCACTTGTGCCTAAAAAGCTGTAGCGATTTGAAATTCCAGAAATAAATTGAGGATACGGCAGACAAAACGGATCTTCCTGGTAAACAAGTTATTCATTAATACGGAAGGCCATCCCGGTCATACCAGAACGAAAAACAGGAGAACACGAGACATTGAAGGGAACTATCAAAATAGACAGGGAACTCTGCAAGGAATGTCATCTTTGCATTTATGCGTGCAAGAATGGTTGCATTATCCCCTCAAAGGAATACAACTCCCGGGGGTATCGACCTGTCAGTCTCAAAGAAGGTGAAGGCTGCACGGGCTGTACGCTATGTGCCATAACATGTCCTGAAATTGCTATAGAGGTTTACCGTGAATAAAGTACTCATGCAGGGCAACAAGGTGATCGCCGAGGCCGCCATCAGGGCAGGATGTCTTTTTTATGCCGGCTATCCCATCACCCCCCAGAACGAACTGACGGAATACATGGCTGAGAACATGCGCAAAGTTGAAGGAGGCATATTCATCCAGTCGGAGAGTGAAATTGCCGCCATCAACATGATAGCGGCTGCCAGCGCTGCCGGCGTAAGGGCCATGACATCATCTTCAAGCCCCGGAATTTCGCTGAAGCAGGATGGAATCTCCTCCATGGCCGCATGTGAACTCCCCGGTCTGATTGTGAATATGATGAGGGGAGGTCCCGGTCTTGGAAATATTGCCCCGTCACAGGGAGACTATTTTCAGGCAACCCGCGGCGGAGGGCACGGAGACTATCGCACCATCGTTCTCGCCCCGGCAACGGGTCAGGAGCTGGCCGATCTGACCATGGACGCCTTCGATCTTTCCGATGCATACCGGAACCCCGTCATGATCCTTGCCGACGGGATGATGGGGCAGATGATGGAACCAACGGTATTCAAAGAAGCGAAACCCCGTAAATACAGCGAAAACTATATGATGAAGGGAGCGGGCACCGGCAAGAGCAAAATCATCAAAGGCCTGATCCTGCCGCCTCTGGAAATGGAAGAACACAACTGGAAGCTGGATAGAAAATATCAGGTCATTTCGGACAGGGAAACGAGACACGAAGCTTTTAATATTGAAGGTGCAGATCTGATCGTCGTGGCTTACGGCACTGCGGCAAGAATCGCCAAGGGCGCCATCAAGAGATTACGGGAAACCGGATTGAATGTCGGCATCTTTCGACCCATCACCCTGTGGCCGTTTCCCACCCGTGAACTTCGGGAAGTCGCGGAAAAGGTGAAAAATTTTCTCGTATTTGAAATGAGCACGGGGCAGATGCTTGAAGACGTCCGGCTTGCCCTTCAAGGGTTTGCCAATATAGACTTCCACGGCAGGCCGGGGGGCGTCGTGCCGACACCCGTGGAACTGGCCAATGCGATTGCCCGCCAGTCCCGTAAATAGATATTTTGAGACAACATCGTTTTTTATGCACGTTTTGAATAAACCAGGGACAAGAGAATCATGAAAAAGGTATTTGGAAGACCGGAAAGCCTTAAAAAGAATTTTGTCTATCACTATTGCCCGGGTTGCGGTCACAGCATTGCTCACCGCCTGATTGCCGAGGTGATTGACGAATTTGACATCAGGGGAATCACCATCGGCGTGCCGCCTGCAGGATGCGCCGTGCTGGCTTATAATTATATCGATGTGGATATGATAGAGGCCCCCCATGGCCGGGGGCCTGCCATGGCAACAGCCCTGAAGAGGGTTCTGCCCGACCGGGTCATTTTTTCCTATCAGGGCGACGGCGACCTCGCCGCCATCGGAACAGCGGAAAGTTTCCATGCGGCAAACCGCGGCGAAAACATCACTATATTCTTCATCAATAATGCCGTGTACGGCATGACGGGAGGGCAGATGGCCCCCACCTCCATGCTGGGACAGAAGACAACGACCTCGCCGCCGGGAAGAGACGCAATTCTGGATGGTTACCCCGTAAAGATGAGTGAAATTCTGTGCCTCCTTCCCGGCGTCAAATACGTGGAAAGATGCGCCGTCAATCACCCTGCCAATATCCTCAAGGCGAAGAAAGCCATTAAAAAGGCCATCAAATACCAGATGGATGGCGTCGGTTTTACCATGATTGAAATCCTGTCGCAATGTCCGACAAACTGGAAAATGAGTTCCATTGATTCCTGCAAATGGATCGATGATGTTATGACCAAAGAATATCCTTTAGGGGTACTGAAAGACATTGCATCACCGACCAAAAAAGGAGGGAAGACACGCCATGATGGTTAAAACGATATTCTCCGGATTTGGTGGGCAGGGAGTTCTGATGATGGGCTACAGTTTTGCCCACGGCGCCATGAGCGCGGGATATCACGTGACCTATCTGCCGTCATATGGCGCGGAAGTGCGGGGAGGAACGGCCAATTGCACCGTGGCTGTTGCGGATGAGGAAATTGCATCTCCCGTCGCGTCCGAGCCCGAATATATCGTCGCCCTGAACAATCCCTCCGTACAGACCTTTCAGAATAAAATTGCCGCAGGTGGGAGCATGTTTCTGAATTCATCCATCATCGAGGTGCCTCCGAGCAGGAAAGACATTACCATTTATGAAATTCCCGCCGGAGAAATGTCCGAGAAACTGGGAAATCCCCGTGCGGCAAACGTCGTCATGATGGGGGCGCTGCTGAAGCAAATCGGCCTTGTGCCGCCGGAAATATATCTTAAAAGTCTGGAGATCATCCTGGGAAAAAAGAAGAAAGCGATCATGGAAACCAACGAAAAGGCTTTCCGTGCCGGCTATGATTTCCTGACCCTATCGAAAAAGAAAAAGAAGAGGTCGTAATATGGCTGTCATGCAAATTTCCGTACAACTCGATAACGTCCCCGGAGCTCTGACAAAACTGATCGACATTCTGGACAAGGAAGATATCTCCATCAAGGCAATCTCCGTCGCCAGCTCGTCAGAGCACAGCATGATACGCCTTGTGGCGAACAATCCCCAGCGGGCTGCCGCCATCCTTGATAATTTTCATTTAAATTATGAATTAACCCCTGTCCTCGCCGTGGAGGTTCCTTCTCATTCCGCAGGACTGAACGCGATCATAAAACCCCTCAGCAAAACGGACATCAATATTCTCTACCTTTACACAACCATTGAGCGGATCGGCAAAAAAACGATCGTCATTCTGGGTGTGGACAAAATCGACGAAGCAACGGACATTCTCAAACAGAACTGGATCAACTTTGTCGGCGATCAGGTCTATTCCCTCTGATCAGACAGGCGCCGCCGCTTTGCCAATACCGCTCTACCCTTTTGGTTTGTTCCCCAAGCAGATATTTTTATTTCGCTTTTTTATACTGCCCTTCCAAAGGTTTACATGCTGCCCTCGGATTGAAGCATACGGTTGAGCCGACGTTCCTCTCCTATCGTGGTGGCTGCGCCGTGCCCGGGATAAACAATCGTTTCATCAGGCAATGTCAGCAATTTTTCGCGAATACTCTCCTTCAGTTGTTTGTGGTCATGACCAGGGTAAAGTCCGGGGAGAAGGATTCCAATCCTGCGTCTGAACAATGTGTCTCCGCTGAAGACAACACCATGCCCCCAGAAACTGATACCATCTGAACTATGTCCTGGTGTATAAAGCACCGAGAAGTGTAAGTCGTCAATATCTATGGTATCGCCATCCTTCAGTAAAATATCCGGCTGGAAGGGCAGTTCAAAGGGAACGAATACCAATCCTTTTGTTATCTGACTTACTTTAGGGGATGCTTTTATATTGCTTGTATCAAAGACGGCCAATCGAGCCTTCGTGTTCTTCATGACTGTATCAAGAGCGCTAAAGTGATCAATATGCACATGAGTGAGCACAATTAAAGAGACAGATATGTTCAGTTCCTCCACCGCCTCTGAAATATACTTCGCTTTAACGCCAGGATCAATAATCATGCCGCGTTTAGTCGTTTCAGAGGCTACAATGTAGCAGTTTGCAGCAATTGAATCACCATCAAGCACCTTGACAATCATCTTTTCGTATTCCTGAATTGGTTTTGAATGATTCATACAATAAAAATATTACTTTTTCCTCTAAAAAAATCTCCTGAACGAAATATCTGATTCCCCTCCTCTTTCCATAAAGATAAGTCAGGTCTCCCTGTAATCAAGCATCCAGAGATTTTGTTAAGTATTCACCCTTTCACTCCGAAATAAATGACGATCAACCCTATCGAGCCCATGGATACTCATGAGATGCCTACACAGTCATGACGCACCATGTATAATGAGAATGAGAGATATCTGTCTGACTGAATTATGGCCGAAGCTTCCCTATTGGTAGAAGAATAATTAACGACTCTGAATGTATTATATCACCAGCCCAACCGCCGACACGCATCGTACATCATAACAAGAAATATATTTAATGGCGTTGCCAACTATGTCTGCGTTCAAAGCAAACAAAATTCCCTGTCTCATGCTGATGATTGAAAACATGCAATTGCTTGATCCGTGCTGTCGTAAATTTCAAAAACTTTATCAAGATCGACAACCTTGAAAATTTTGAAGACGTGCGGAGGTATATTGCATATCCCCAGACGGCCTTTTGTTTCTTTCAACTTCCTCAAAACAGATATAAAGATCCTGAGCCCGCTGGAGCTGAGACAGTCAATTTTCGCCAAATCCAGGATCAGTTTGACGTTGCCGCAATCTATGGCACGGTAAAGCTCTGTCTCCACTTCCGTACACCGGCCGATATCCAGCCTGCCTTCAAATACGAAAATTTTGATGTCGTTGCAATCAATGGCCTGCAGATCCATTTCCCCCCCCTTATGTGATCTTCTTTTTTATGGTCAAGTGGTTTTGGATTCCTGTCCGCTCATACTGAACATCATCCATCAGGTTGTGAATCAAATACCTGCCAATGCCGAGATTCCCTTTTTTATCAAGCAATGCCCTTCCCAACGTGGGTTGAAGCGGCATCGGGACGCCCTGTTCTGCTTCGTCCGTGAATGTGACACAAAAGACACCACCTTCCTCCATGACCATGTCAATATCGATAATGCCATCAGGGCGATTTTCGTAGCCATGGTGGACGATATTTGCAAAGGCCTCGTCAATGGATGTCAGCACATCAGACGATTGCTCCTTGCTTGCATTCACCTCTTTCAAGATGCGATCTGCCTCATTCAGGATCACACTGACATTCTGAAGTTGACTATCGACCCGCAATTTTGCTTCAATCCTTTGTGGATCCTTCATCGTGATGACCATAAGGGTGATGTCGTCGAAAGGTTCAGATGCTCCCTGGTGTTTGTTAATATCATCGATGATAAGCTTCATGATGCCGTCGGAACTGGATCCCCTGGCGCTGCGGATTTTTGTTTTCAGGCGCCGTTCTCCATACTCCTCAAATTTGGCATTGACCGCCTCCGTTACCCCGTCGGTATACAGGACAAGGATGTCTTCCGGGTCATAAGGGAGGCTTTTTTCATGAAATGTTTCATGGGCAAAAACTCCCAGGGGTTTTCCCGGAGCGTGAAGAGGGATGATTTGCCTGGACTGGGACTTCAGAAGATATTGTACGTAATGTCCCGCATTCGAGTAGGTGATCTCTTTTTTTTGCGTATCCAATACGCAGCAGAAACAGGTGACGAACATCCCGGAACGTGAATCAGCAAAGATATGCTTATTGGCCAGTTCCAATATTTTCGCAGGGCTGTGGGTATGAGCGAAATGAACCCTGATCGTACTGCGCGAAATGGCCATAAACAGTCCGGCAGGGATTCCTTTACCGGCTACATCAGCAATAATGGCGCCGTATTTTCCCTGACCGAGAGGAAGAAAATCATAATAATCTCCACCGACGATTTTTGCGGGGATGGTACAGGCGGCAATATCCAGTTGACCATCAGCAGGAAATTCCCTGGGAAGAATATCCTGCTGCATACGGGCTGTAATCGCTAACTCTGCTTCCATTTTCTGCTTGTTTTTGAATTCCTCTGTAAGCCGCGAATGACTATAATTCTCCATGATCTGCTGTGCAATCATTTCAAGAAGCTGCAAATCCCATTGCTGATAAGGCATTTTCCTCTTGCGTTCCGTCACGCACAGGAAAGCGACGATCTTGCTCCTCAATTTCAAGGGGGTTGCCACAAAAGAGCTGTTCTTGTATCGTATGGAGGTGGTTGTTTCAAAACGCTCGTCTTCGTGAATGTTTGCGGAAACAACGCCGGTTCCCGTACTGAGCATGTATCCCAGCACATTACCATCGACAGGGACTTTCCTGTTTTTCAGCACCTTCGGGGGAATGCCTACGGCAGCCTTAAAGACAAAGGCGTCACCTTCCCTGGCAATGATGGAAACCCTGTCGGACTGTAGGGCTTCGCAGACGATGCGGATATTCTCCTTGAGCAGGTCATCAATGGTATCGCATTCGTTGATCGTTTCACAGAGGCGGTACAGGACGGAGGTTTCATAGGCCTTATTCTCCATCTTTTGATAAAGATTGCGCTGATTGATCGCTAATGCGGCAAATTCGGAGAAAGATTTTAGTGTTCCAAGATCAGCTTGGCTGTAGCTGTCCTGATTGATCTTATTGAGCACCTCCAGAACCCCGATGATGTGGTCTTCTACAATTAAGGGAACACAGATCAGATTCCGCGTGGAGAATTTTGTGACATGATCCACATTCCGGTAGAGGCGCGGATCATTTTCGGCCCGGTTGATAATCAAACTTTCTCCCGTAGCGGCAACAATCCCCGCAATACCCTTATGCAGAGGGATTGTTGTCTCTTTGAGAATGTCGCCTTTTTCACCTGTGGCGACATTGAAAAAAAGTTTTTTGGTCTCATGATCAATAAGCATGAGGGAGCTGGCTTCGGATTTCATAAGCTGTTTGGCGCCGCTCATGATGAGGGAAAGGGTCTCGTTGAGATCGATGCTGGTATTGATCCGCTTCACAATCTCCATGAAAATATCGAATTTCCCCTTTGCCTTCGTGTGAAACAAAATACCTCCTTGCCGGATCGTCGGCTTTACATCTGTAAGTAACGGTTTTAGCGCGGCAGGTTTGCCGTCAGATAATCAATTGTTATGGGAAGATCTAATTTAAGCCGCTGGATGAACTGGATGCCGATATGCACGCGCTCGGTTTGACATTCGTGGAGATGACCGCCGTAATCACCATGCTTCTTCAGATCCCCAAGCATGGTGTTTTCTTCGTAAAAACCTTTCAGCATGGCATTGACCGGCGCGGAGAGATAGACCGCATTTATACCTCGCTCATCTTTCAGGTACTGAACCAGGGCTTTTTCGGTGAGTTGGGAAACGAAGTGGCCTGATTGCCGGGCAACGTGAAAAAGATCTCCGGATAGCGGCTGAGGTATGGAAATAGTCAGATTCTCGTAATCCTTGCCATGAACCGGCACGGTTTTCCCCCTGTCGGAAGTCCTTACATTATAATGAGGCAAGTAAATTTAAAGAACAGATGTATATGCGATGAACGATATACAAAAATTAACCGATGTCAAGAAAATATGTTATCTCTAACGGCCATTGTCAATTCATGCTGACGGTCGTATAATTCCGCGCAACAGTAGCGCCACATTGCTTTATAATATGGCAAGAAGGCTTGATCAGCAATAATATTGCGCTGTTTATAATCAATACTTTGGCCGGATATGTTTCATTTATTGAGCATGTTTAGCGTTTTTTGTTTTCATGCATGTTGATCATATTTCCAGAAGCCATGATATTTTTTAAAGGCTAATGATTATCGGCCAGAGTCGGGAAAGATGTTTTTTTGAAAAGCTTTTTTGATATTTTCTTTGTATTGCCGTATAAGTATTCTTCGGAAGCGGCAAGATTTGGTTGATGAGCATCCGTGGAAGGAAGGCCCATGAGCCAGTGAAAAATATCAAGATCTGGCTTCGATTACTTTTTTACGTATATCTTCCTGTAATGCAGCATCAGGTAATTTTGACGGGTATCCAACATTTCGAACAGTTATCAGTATCTGATAGCCCAACTTCCATTTGACATCTCAATGGGTAACTGTTAACTTCCACAAGGGTTAATTCACGCATCAAATACTGTCCATTTTTGTTTCCAGCGTGCACCGTTTATCGCAACAGGGGGCACCAGATGACAGATCCATCCAGGACAAATCAAGAACTGATCGAAGAGAATTGCGCATTAAAGCAGAGAATCAAGGAACTGGAACAATCAGAAGCTAAGCGCAAGGCAGCCCATGAGGTCATCCGTCATGAGAAGGATTTCTCCGAATTTGTTATCAACTCCATTTATTGCATCGGGAGATACTGCTCGTACTCGACTTAAAACGTGGCGATAAATTCTAAACTGATTGCGTAATGTATCGACATCCAAACGGAGGTATCCAATATGGGCATTCAGAATATTCGCATGGCACAATCATGTGCAACGGAGGCTCGCCAGGCGGCAGAGGAATTTCATACAGCAGTGGCGCAACCAAACATGGAGTTGGTGATCTTCTTTTGCTCCAGCGAATACGACCTCGATGTGCTGGCTGCGGAAATGAACCGCCTGTTTGCCGGGATTCATGTGGTGGGCTGCACCACGGCTGGGGAAATCGGGCCAGCCGGTTATCGCCAGCATAGCCTGTCGGGAGCGAGCTTTCCTGCGGGCAGTTGCGTGGCCGTCAGCGGACTGCTGGATCGTTTGAGCCAGTTCGATATTGCGAGAGGGCATGACTTTGCCCAAGCCCTGTTACAGCGACTTGAAAGCAAAGCCCCGGACGCAAGCCCGGATAACAGCTTCGCACTGCTGCTGATTGATGGTTTGTCCATTCGTGAAGAACCGGTGGCGCATGCGTTGCAGTATGCATTGGGCAAGATCACACTATTCGGCGGTTCGGCGGGTGACGACCTGAAATTTGCCAAGACCTGTGTTTATAGCGATGGCCGCTTTCGTTCCGATAGCGCTGCACTGATCCTGATCAGCACTTACTTGCCTTTCAGGATATTCAAGACCCAGCATTTTGTTTCCACCGACAAACGGCTGGTGGTCACGGAAGCCGATCCCGCCAGACGCATCGTCAAGGAAATCAATGGGTTACTTGCTGTTGAAGAATACGCCCGGCTGGTGGGCGTTGACGTGCATGAGCTTAATCCCATGCGTTTCGCTGCTTCGCCCGTCGTGGTGATGATAGATGGCACGGACTATGTGCGCTCTATTCAGAAAGCCAATCCCGATGGCAGCCTGACTTTCTTTTGCGCTATCGAGGAGGGTGTGGTGTTCAGGGTGGCGCATGGAGTTGGTCTGGTGAATAACATAGAGCAGACTTTCGCTAATATTCGTGCGGAAATCGGGCCGCCTCAACTCGTCATTGGCTGCGACTGCATCCTGCGGAATCTGGAGGTTTCACAGAACGGTTTGAAAGATCGTGTCGGGGATATTTTCCGGTGCAACAACACCATCGGTTTTAGTAGCTACGGTGAACAGTTCCACGGTGTACATGTCAACCAGACTCTCACCGGGATTGCCATCGGCTCTACCCCGGAATCAACCAGGGAGCCGCGCGATGCCTGACCCTGACCAAGTGGAGCCGGTATCTGGCGAAAACGAACAGACCTTGCAGGCCGAGATCGCCCGTCTGAGCAAGATCATTCAGGCATTGATGAATCGCGCCGAACGCAACGCAAGCATTCAGGGGTCGGACTTCAACCTATTCCATACAGCGATTACTCTTGAAGATCAGGTGCGCCGCCGCACGGGGGAACTGGAGGCTGCACGGATAGAAAACGAGAAAATTACCCGTGCCTTGCGTGAAAGCGAAAATCGTAACCGATTGCTCGTCGAAAACTCTCCCATGAGCATTCACGAGATAGGCATGGATGGCAGGATAATCTCCATGAACACGGCGGGTCTTCTCATGTTTGGACTCAAAGAGGAATGCGAGGCGAAAGGATCTTTATATCTGAACGCAGTCAGCACTGCCGATCGGGAACGCATAGGGGAATTGTTTGCCAAGGCGCATACCGGGGAAACGTGTCATTTCGAGTTTAAGTCCAGCGGTCTGGGTGGGCAGATTTATAAATCGTGTTTTGTTCCCATTAAGAATAAGAATGGCGGCGTTGTAAAACTGATGGGAATAACGGAGGACTTCACCGAGCGCAAGAAAGCCGAGGAGAAAATTCGCGATCTGGCTTTCTATGACACCTTGACGCAACTTCCCAATCGCCGCCTGCTAAACGACCGCTTGGGACAGGCGATGGCCGCCAGCAAACGCAACGGACGTTATGGCGCGGTGATATTTCTGGATTTGGATAACTTTAAACCGCTCAATGATACGCACGGACATGATGTGGGTGATTTGCTGCTAATCGAAGTGGCACATCGCATCACCCGTTGTGTGCGTGAAATGGACACCGTCGCGCGTTTCGGTGGCGATGAGTTCGTGGTGATGCTCAGCGAGTTGGATGAGAATAGAGAACTATCTATTGCGCAGGCAGGCGTTGTCGCCGAAAAAATCCGCACCGCTCTGGCGGAACCTTATTTATTAACGTGCAAGCATGAAGGGACTGCAGAAACCACGGTGGGACATCATTGCACATCGAGTATCGGCGTGGTGCTGTTTATCAATCATGTAGCCAGCCAGGAAGATACCCTCAAGTGGGCTGATATGGCGATGTATCAAGCGAAGGAAGGCGGGCGCAATATAATCCGCTTCTTCGATGGGCAAGCTTGAATGCTGAATCAGCCATGCGGCATTTCGTGACGGGTGATAGTTTATACTGCATGGGTGGTCGATAATTAGGCATTTACTGGCAAACACCTCCTCGCTCTCTTTCTTTTCGTAATACTCAAAATCGGGACTTTTACAAAATCCTTTAGTTGTAGGTGAACGAAAACTCTGCATTATCTAAATTTGATCAAGATCAGACTTAAGCATTACCATGAAAGCCGATCTTCCTGCAGGGCATTCATTTACCTAAATCTTCCCATGCGAGGGGATTGAAATTTGTTCTGCGGTCGTAATGATCTTCATTCTCCGCACGCTTCAAATAGCCGACCACAAGATAGGTTAACGGTGTTACCGCCGCCTCATAGGCAGACTTTATCAGCCACTGGGAAACTATCAACTTCCAGAACTCCTGAAAAGGGATTGTACCATAAAATGCCAGAAGGATAAAAATCCCCGTATCGGCAAGCTGCCCGACAAGGGTTGAGCCGATCGTTCTCATCCACAGATATCGCCCGTTTGTCGCTATTTTCATCCTGGCGAGGACATAAGAGTTGAGAAACTCTCCAAACAGGTAAGCTACAAACGACGCCATCAGCAGTCTGGGTGCAAACCCCAATATTGCCTCGTAAGCCTGTTGAGAGGCTTCGGGAGATCCAAAGACACCGGCACTCCAGAAAGGGGCCGGAGGCAGTTGAATGCTGATCCAGATCGCCATGACAGCCATGAGATTACAGAAAAATCCGATCCAGATCACCTGACGGGCACGTGCATAGCCGTACACCTCCGTAAGAACGTCGCCAAAGATATAGGAAATGGGAAAAATGATAATCCCTGCGGTGAGAAATACGGGCCCTGCGGAAAACAACTTTACCGCGATAATATTGGAAACAATCAAGCTGGTTACAAAAACAGCAGTGATGGCGGGCAGCCAGCGATACCTGTACATTTTCATCCTCGTTATTTTTTAAACTCCGCATCGACCGTAATGGAAATCCCTCCGCGAACGGCAAATACCGCCGTTACCTTGCACCACCGGGGCTTCAGAACCGCTACCAGATCGTCTAAAATGACGTTCGTCACGTGCTCATGAAAGACGCCGTCTTCGCGGAACGACCACAGGTAAAATTTGAGGGATTTCGACTCAAGAATCGATTTGTCCGGAATATACTGAATGGTCAACCGGGCAAAATCAGGCTGTCCCGTAGACGGACAGACGCAAGTGAATTCCTCCGTTGCGAGGGTGACGATGTAGTCCCTGTCAGGATGGTGATTGGGGAAAACCTCCAGCTTCTTTAACGGTGTGGAATCCCTGCCGAGGAGAGTCAAACCGTCGAGATCTGATTTTTTGGTCATCTTCGTCATATATAAACTCCTGCAAGCTCCGTTTTCAGCATTTATATCAGGTTGTGAGACCTTTAGTGTGAACGTCTTATTTGTTTGCTGCCAGATACTCCCGGGCAAGCGCCGTATTGACATGCACAACGCCCTTGTTCAACGTCTTAAACGGATAATCATCCGTAATCACCGGAAGCTGATCGGCTTGTTCTTGAGTCTTGATAACGGAGCCGACCGGAACATAGCGGCCATCGGGCACCGTTACACCCATTAAAATGACGCCCGGCTCAATCACACATTGCTTTCCCACAAATGACTTGAATACCAGGGACTTCATTCCCACAAAGGTTTCATCCATGACAACGGCAGGCCCGTGGATCTGCGCCTGATGGGCCAGAGAAACACGGTTTCCCACATAAACGGCATACTTTCTGCCGTTGACCCCATACAAATTCTTCTTAACGGGTTTTCCGTCGAGCTCAGTTTCCAGAGCGTGAATCACGACCCCGTCCTGAACGTTTGAATGATCCCCAATATAGAGAGGTTGCCCCTCGTCACCCCGAACGGATGCCATGGGAGAGACCATTATATGCTTTCCCAGAATGACATTTCCGATCACGGCGGCCAGAGGATGAACATACGTCGTCGAATCAATAACCGGTTCAGAAACCTTTGCGCAAAAATCCGTCACCACATTTTTTTCAATCATACAGTTTCCTCCAATTCCACCGAAATAAACATAAAAAGAAGACGGGCTGCTTTTTCTAAAGGCCTTCTCTGATTAAAAAGCAGCCTGTCCCATTTTTCCTTTCAGTTCTTCCCATACCTCATGTACGGCAACCCTGGTCTTCTCTATGGACCCTCCGTTATCAATCACATAATCGGCATGAGGGATCTTATCATCTATGGGCATCTGGGAAGCCAGTCTGATACTGGCTTCTTCCCGGCTGCATCCGTTTCTTCTCATCAATCTCTGGATCTGATCCTCGGGAGAAATATATACGAGTATAACCGCGTCAAGCAAATGCTTCATCCCCACTTCAAACAGGAGCGGAATGTCGGAAATGACAATTGCCTGAGGATTTCTTTTATGAATCTCCGCGATTCTGCGCCTCCACTCCTCGAAGACAACGGGATGAATTATTTCGTTGAGCCTGGCCAACTTATCTTTGTCACGAAAGACAATCGATCCCAACTTTTCCCGGTTAATCGTCCCGTCATCGTTCAGGATATCCGACCCGAAATACTCAACAACGGCCTTCCATCCCGGGCGATCCGGCGCCTCCACAAAATACGCCACCTCGTCCAGATCAATCAGGCAGGCGCCTTCCTCCTGAAACATCCGGGCGACGGTTGATTTCCCGCTGGCAATCCCTCCTGTCAAGCCTGCATGCAGCATGGCATCAACTGTTTCTCTTATAGATAATTCGAAGACCTTCCAGTGTGAGCATGTCATCGACAACATGGATGCTCTTCGCCTCCGGCGCAATGATTTTCGCAAGTCCGCCCGTCGCTATGACCTTCGGATCTGATCTGACTTCCCCCTTGATACGCTCAACAAGGCCATCCACAAGGCCCGCATACCCATACAGAATGCCTGCCTGCATACTGCTCACCGTATCTTTGCCGATGACCGTTTTCGGCCTGATGATTTCTATCCTCGGAAGCTTTGCCGCTTTCTGAAAAAGGGCTTCGCTGGATATCATGACCCCGGGGCAAATGCAGCCTCCCATATATTCCCCTTTGGGCGATATATAGTCGAAGGTCGTGGCCGTACCAAAATCTACAACAATGATGTCGCCTTTGTATCTTTCAAAGGCGGCAATGGCATTGACGATCCTGTCGGCGCCCACTTCTCTCGGATTGTCGTAAAAAATCGGCATCCCCGTTTTGATGCCGGGACCGACAATGAGGGGCTTTATATTGAAGTATTTTTTACACAGCGGTTCGAGAATATGGAGCATGGGTGGCACGACGCAGGAAATGATAATGGCCTTGATGGCCCTCGGGCTCACCTCGCTGTTTTTATAAAGGTTATAAATCAGCATGCCGTATTCATCGACGGTATGATCGACGACGGTTCGAAGCCTCCAGTCATGGACAAGATCATCGCCATCGTACAAACCCAGAACGGTATTCGTGTTTCCGACATCAATTACCAATAACATGTTTAAATCCTGAATGTTTTGTTATAATTACCTTATTTTATCTTAGACGATAATGCGCTGTCAATGCCTGATGACCGTGGCGTCGCCTGCCATGATCCTTTTTATGATCCCGTTCTCATCCTCTAAAAGGAGAGCGCCGTACTCATCGATGCCATGCACCTTTCCCGTCCGGACATCCTCCTGGAAAACCACCTGCACCTGTTCGCCGATCATGGATGAGTATGCGAGCCACGCTCCTCTGATGGGTTCAAAACCCTTCTTGACCCATGTACGGTACCATTTTTCAAAATAATCGTAAAATTCCACCGCGAAATCAAGACGCGAAACCTCTTTTCCCGTCTCCTCTTTCAGTGATGTGGAGATTTCCCGAAATGACTCGTCAAAATCTTCTTTTTTAATATTGATATTTATTCCGATCCCGACGATGACAAAATTAACCCGCGGCCCTTCAGATGCCTTCATTTCCGTAAGAATACCGCAGATTTTTTTCCCCCTGATCTGGACATCATTCGGCCATTTAAGGGTCACTTCGGAAAAACAGTGCCTGGATAAAACCTCGGCCGCAGCAACACCGGTCATCAATGGGATCTGGGCCGTTGAAGCAGGATCCGTCTGCGGTCTAAGGATGATGGAGGTATATAGATTGCAATTCGGGGGCGACTGCCACACCCTCTTCATTCGGCCTTTTCCCTTCGTCTGGCGGTCGGCTATCACGACAGTTCCTTCAGGGGCGCCGCCAAGGGCCAAACTGAAGGCAATGTCATTGGTCGATTCCGTTTCGTTGAAAAAACGAATCCCGTTCCCGATGTACCTCCCTGAAAGACGATTGGTTAATGCCTGTTCATTGAAATCCATACACGGCGGTCAGCTTTCAGTAATTATTGCTGAAATTCGAGAGCTTTGAAAATTTTTTTACAATAATCATTCGACCTTCAGAGAGATATCCGCTGCCGATACCGAATGGGTAAGCATTCCGACAGATATGAAATCAACCCCTGTTTCCGCTATCTTTTTCACATTCGCCAGCGTGACGTTGCCGGATGCTTCAAGGGGAACCCTTCCATTGACGAAGGAAACGGCTTTCCCCATCTCATTGATGGTCATGTTGTCCAGCATGATCACATCCGCTCCCGCAGCGACAGCCTCTTCCAGTTCCTGAAGATTTTTAATCTCGACTTCAACCTTCAGCGTATGAGAAATCCGGCCGCGCACCCGTACAAGTGCCTCGGTAATACCCCCTGCCGCCGCAACATGATTGTCCTTGACGAGCACTCCGTCATAAAGACCGAAACGATGATTGAAACCTCCGCCGATTTTTACGGCGTACTTATCAAGATACCTAAGTCCGGGAACTGTTTTCCGCGTATCGAGAATCTTTGCATGGGTTCCCCTGACCTGATCCACGTACTGCCCTGTCAGTGTGGCAATCCCGCACATCCTCTGAAAAAAATTGAGAGCCACCCTCTCCGCCGTGAGAATACTCGCGAGAGCGCCCGATGTTTCCGCAAGAATCGCCCCCTTCCCTGCCCTCTGACCATCCGTAAAATAGCCGGTAAATGCCAGGTGTCTGTCCCGATAAGAAAAGGCCTCCCTGAAAACATCGATTCCCGCCACGACGAGTTCAGCTTTGGCTATGGCCCTGGCTGTGCCGGTTTCTGTCCCTGTGAGGATGGCTGTCGTTGTAATATCGCCGAAACCGATATCTTCTCTGAAGGCTGATCCAATGAGCTTGCGTAAGACACGTCTGTCAAGCATGATGTGGCGCACTCATCTCCCGGAGTTTTTTCAGTGCCGCATCCAGGACGACATGTTTTTCTTTAACAGCCCTGAATTTCTCCTCCTCTTTCTCGATAACCGTTTTTGAGGCTTTCGCCATAAAATCACGATTGGCCAGTTTTTTTGAAACGAACGTAAGATCCTTCGTTACCCTGCCCATCTCTTTTTCAAGCCTGGCGAGTTCTCCGGCGACATCCATCATCCCTTCCAGCAATACAAAGACCCGGATCGACCCGATCACACCGGTGGCGGCATCTTTCGGTTCTTCCATCTTTCCGCCAATGTCCAGTGCCTCAAGATTGGCCAGATTGACAATATGGTCTTTCCCCGTGGTAACGATCGCACGGAGTTCTTCTTCGGGAACTGAAATCACCGCTCTTAATTTTTTCGATGGTGCGATGTTCATCTCACCCCGGATATTCCTGACACTGGTCACGACGTCCATGACAACGCGCATCTGTTTCTCTGCCTGGAGATCCTGAAGAGAATCATCCCCTGCAGGAAAGTCACTGACCATAATGGAGCTTCCATCCCTGATCAGTGTCTGCCATATTTCCTCGGTTACAAAAGGCATGAAAGGATGAAGCAGTTTAATAGAAATCTTTAAAACGGTAAACAACGTTTGCTGGGTGGCCTGCCTCTGTGCCGGATCACCTTTGCCGTAGAGGGTTGGTTTGATCAATTCAAGGTACCAGTCACAGAACTCATGCCAGACAAACTGGTAAACAGCGGCGGCGGCTTCATTAAAACGATATTCATCAAGGCTTTTCACAACCTCGTTAACCGTTCTGTTAAGCTGATGCCTGATCCAGCGGTCTGGTAAAGATTCCTCATTTCTTCCGACGGAAACCCTTTCTCCCGGATAATCTTCCAGGTTCATCAGGGAAAAACGGGTGGCATTCCATATTTTGTTGACAAAATACTTATACCCTTCAATCCGCTCTTCGGACATTTTCACGTCCCTGCCCTGAGCGGTAAACGCCGCCAGGGTAAACCTGAAGGCGTCCGTCCCGTATTTATCGATCATTTCGATCGGATCGATGATGTTCCCCTTGGATTTACTCATTTTCTCCCCCTTCTCATCACGAACGAGGGCGTGGAGATATACATCCCTGAAGGGAACATCCTTCATGGTATACAGCCCCATCATCATCATTCTTGCGACCCAGAAGAAGAGAATGTCAAATCCCGTCACGAGGAGGGATGTGGGATAAAATGTCTTCAGAGCAGGTGTCTTATCCGGCCATCCGAGGGTTGAAAAAGGCCAGAGGGCGGAACTGAACCAGGTATCCAGAACGTCTTCTTCCTGCCTGAGTTTGTTATTGCCGCACTCGGAACATGAATCGGGATCGACGGTTGAGACAATCATTTGCCCGCAATTGTCACAATACCAGACGGGTATCCGGTGACCCCACCAGATTTGCCTCGAAATGCACCAGTCCCGGATATTGTTCATCCACTCAAAATAGGTGCCTTCCCACATGGGCGGCAGAATCCTTGTTTTGCCTTTGACAACTGCAGCTGTTGCCGTTTTCGCCAGGGGCTTGATCTTCACAAACCACTGCCGTGACACCATGGGTTCAATATGGGATTTACACCGGTAACACTGCCCGACGTTGTGGACATAAGGTTCCCTGCCGACCAGATAACCACCTGATTCCAGGTCCCTGACCACGTTTTCCCGGCAGACATAGCGATCCTGTCCCCGGTAGACGCCGCCGTTTTCATTAATGACAGCGCTGCCGTCCATGATTTTAATGATTTCAAGACCATGTCTCTCGGCAACGGCAAAGTCGTTGGTATCATGGGCCGGCGTGATCTTTACCGCCCCGGAACCAAATTCCACACTCACATAATGATCAGCGATGACGGGAATTTTCCGGTTAATGAGGGGAAGAATGACCGATTGTCCGACCTTATCTTTATGACGCGCATCATCGGGGTTGACGGCAACCGCCGTATCACCCAGCATGGTCTCCGGGCGGGTTGTGGCCACAACAATCTCTCCGTTCCCTTCAACGTAGGGATACCGGATATGCCAGAGAAAACCCTGTTCTTCCTTATATTCTACCTCGAGATCCGATATGGCCGTGTGACAACGGGGGCACCAGTTGACTATGTAATCACCCTGATAAATCAGCCCCCCGTTATACAGACGCACGAAGACCTCCCGGACGGCCCTGGACAGATTCTCGTCCATGGTAAAACATTCCCGGGACCAGTCGCAGGAACATCCGAGACGCTTGAGCTGGTTTGTGATAACCCCACCATACTTTTTCTTCCATTCCCACACCCGCTCGATAAACTTTTCCCGTCCAAGATCATGCCGGGTGACCCCTTCCTTCGCCAGTTCCTGTTCCACGACATTCTGCGTGGCGATTCCGGCATGGTCCGTTCCCGGCATCCAGAGGGCATTAAAACCCTGCATCCTTTTGTATCTGATGATCACGTCCTGAAGGGTATTGTTCAGGGCATGCCCCATATGGAGCATCCCTGTCACATTGGGGGGTGGAATCACGATGGAAAACGGTTTCTTGGAACTCGTATCTTCGGCCCTGAAGAAACCGCGATCAAGCCAGTACTGGTACCATTTTGCCTCCGTTTCACGGGGCTCATAAACCTTGCTCAATGACGATTCAGCCATCGCAGATCTCCATTAGAAAAACTTTAATTCTTCCTTGATTTTCCTGATAATCAAGAGGGCGTCCACCCCGGGGACGGGATTGAGGGGCGCAAATTCACCCGTGGTAAGGTCTTTTGCCTGCATAATGCCCCTCGATGTCACCACCATGACGGCGTTGAAATAGGGCAGATCCGCTCTCAGGTCGGGAAACGGAGATATACTGCCAATGAATTTTGTCGCCAGGGCGTTATCTCCCGTGACTTTGATCAGAATATCCTCGATCATCATGGCATAGGTCGCCCGGTCTACAAATTCATTGGGACGGAACGTACCATCGGGATAGGTCTCCAGCCCCCGAACGCCGATTGCGAGAATCCCTTCAATATCCACTTTCAGGGGATGACCTGCAATATCCGCGGCTGTCGCCGGCGCTGCGCTTGCAGCGGTCTTGGCTTTTTCAGGGTCCTTGAACGCTGTATCAAAGATCTTGGGTGTTCTCTTCTTATAGAGGACATCAATTTTTAACTCTTCCATAAACAGGGCGGCCGCGTCCGCTCTCGTGATTCGTTCGACGATGGCGATCTTCTTTCCGGCAACGGTTCCCGGCATGGCTCGTTGAATCTTCTGAGTCAGATTCCATTCAACGTCCGATTGATTGACATATTCTTTATTGATATCTATGACTTGCTTGAACATCTGGCCGGCATTTTCGAAGTTCAGCGCCGATTTCTGAGCCAGACCCGTAAAATAATAAGCGGCAGCCGATTTAGGATCGATCTTTATGGCGGCCTCAAACTCGCTTAACGCATCATTGAGCCAATCCTTGTCCGGTTTTCCCATGGTATAGAGTCTGATCTTGCAGACATGTACAAAAACCGTTTCGTCGTCCTGTTTTGCATACTTCCATGCCTGTTTCATCACTTCGAAGGCGCCCTTGGAATCCCCCTGATACGCTTTCACGAGACCATTGCCCGCATAAGCCCTTGAAAATTTTGGGGCGAGCTGAATGGACCTGTCGAATTCCATCTGGGCCGCGGCATACTTTCCCTGATCCAGCAATTTCACGCCCGTATAGAAATGATGTTCCGGTGTATCCATCTCACCAACAGGTTTTGCCGCTTTGGGAGCGCAGGAGATAACCAGGGCTCCTACAGCAACGAAAACGAGAAACATAAATAAATTGCGATACTTCATCTGGCGATTCATAACTCTCTCCTTTCATCGAAATCGGTTAAACAAAGAGGCCAGGGAATCTTTTCTACACCTGGTCTTACAGATAAAAAACGTGCATTTAATTAACTTTATACCAACCCGAAGTCAAGATATTTCACAATCGGGCTGACCATTGCAACGTGAAGGTGAGAATGCCAACCCCGGAAGAAACACGGGTTTCAAATCCGGTCATTGGGACAAAAACGACTCTATTCGCCGCATCGCAACACCGGCATCGGACGGAGAGATCCATTCGATCTCCTTGTCCGCTCCAAACCAGGTCATTTGACGCTTTGCGTAATGTCTCGTGTCACGCTTCATCATTCTGATCCCTTCCTCCAGCGAATGGGTTCCTTTAATACAACTGACCATGTGCTTATATCCCAGAGATTGCATGGGCTTGAGGTTCTCATGATAACCTCTGTCAAGAAGTCCCTCAACTTCTTCCATAAACCCTTCCCGGATCATTCCGTCCGTTCTTTCGTCGATCCTGTCATACAGAGTCTCCCGCTCCAGCCTGAAACCGATTTTGAGACTTTCATAAGGGCCATCGCCGAAGTCATGGGTTTTCTGTTTTTTTACGATGGACTCGCCGCTCAGCTCCAGGACTTCAAGAGCCCGGATGATTCTGACCGTATCATTTGCATCTATTCTGACCGCAGCCTGTTCATCTTTTTCCTTCAGCTTGCCATAAAGATACGCTTTCCCGTGACATTGCAACTCCTGCCGATAAAAATCCCTGATTCGTTTATCCGCGCCGGGCCCCTTGAAAAGACCACCAAACAGAGCCTTAATATACAATCCGGTCCCGCCAACGACAAAGACGGGTTTTTTTTCGGCATGCAGTGCCGCAATGATTTCTCCAGCCATTCGGATGAATGCGGCTGCATTGAACGGTTCATCGGGATCCACGATATCAATCAGATGGTGTCTGACCACCGCTCTTTCTTCGAGGGAGGGTTTAGCCGTGCCGATATCCATCATCCGGTAGACCTGCATAGAGTCAGCGCTGATGATTTCGCCATCCCAGTCAGAAGCCAGCTTGACGGCCATTTCCGTTTTGCCCACGCCTGTCGGACCGACGATGGCAATCAGGCGCGGTTTAGATTCCGGGGTTATCATCGAAGGGGCGCCCTTTCATTTTCGCCTGAACATCTTTTCCAGATCTTTTAATTCGAATAAAACATGGACAGGCCTTCCATGGGGGCATGTGGCGGAAAACGATGTTTTATCCAGATCCTGACATAGCGCAGAGACTTCCGAGACTGAAAGGCAGTGATTCGCTTTGACGGCTCCCCTGCAAGCCAGAAATGCGAAAATCCTGTCTTTTCTTTCCTGAACATTGATCCGCCTTTCCTCACCGGAAAAGTCATCAAGAAAGTCCAGAATCATTTCGGCTGGTTGCACATGTGACAACATTACGGGCATGGATTTTACAACAACAGTATTTCCCCCGAACGATTCCACTTCCATACCCGTAGCTTCAAGGATGTCCAGACATTCCGACAAAAAAGTAAAATCAGCGGCAGAAAGGCTCACCACTTCCGGAATCAGCAACCTCTGACTGATTATCTTATCCCCTTCTCTGCGAGAGCCGTCTTTGATTCTCTCAAAAAGGACTCTTTCATGAGCAGCATGTTGATCCACAATCGTTAGTCCCCCAGGGGAAGAAAAAACAAGATACGTCCCCGCAACCTGCCCCAGATAATCAAGATCCGAAAAAACAAGGCTTACTCCAGGCACACAGGGGTGGTTCATCGTCTCTTCGTCCCGTCCGTCAAAATCCTCCCCTTCGGGATGACGCTTCTCAAAATGGACGAGCCCCTGATGGAAAAATAGTTTCCCGTGACCCGAGGAAAGGGTGTATCGTTTCAGCGCTTCCTCCACTCTCATCCTGTACCCCGCAGGATGTTGTCTGGTTCCTTCATCCGGAAGGCCTGCAGGAACCGGCATCGCTACACCCGGTGAAATACGGGCCAAAGCAGAAACGAGCGTCTCAACGGTCATATCATAAATACTTCGCGGGTTCCTGAAACGGACCTCCATCTTTGCGGGATGGACATTGACGTCAACGTCATAATGAGGAAGATCAACAAACAAAACGACGGAGGGATATCTTTTCGCCTCAATCAGTCGTCTGTATGCCGTCATGACGGCATGATTCAAAAGGTAATCTCTTACATATCTCCTGTTTACATAAAAATACAGCTGCTTTGTGCCGGAGCGCGTCTGCTCGGGTCTGGAAATAAAGCCGCTGATGGTCATCTCACCTTTTGTCAGCTTCACAGGAAGCATGTTCCTGACGCTATCCATTCCGAGGATGAGAGATGCCCGCTCCGATTCGTCCTCCGTGGCGGGAATATTCAACACGTCCTTCCCATTTGCTGTAACCCTCATTCTGACGCCGGGATGAGCCAGGGCCATTTTAGTGATCACATCCATGCAATGCCCCTGCTCCGTTGTATCCGTTTTCAGGAATTTTTTACGGACGGGAACAGGATCAAAAATCCGGCTGATAAAAACAGATGTGCCGACAGGACAGCCCGCCTCCGAAATCATTTTAACCTGTCCCGCTTCAACAGTGATCTTTGTCCCTGACAGGGACGATCGCTTTCTCGTAATCATCTCGACACGGGAAATGGATGCGATACTGGGAAGAGCCTCTCCTCTGAATCCATAAGAGGCTACCTTGTAAATGTCATCAAACTGATAGATTTTGCTCGTCGCATAACGCTCGAAAGCAAGAGGAACATCCGTGGCGTCCATCCCCTCGCCATTGTCGATAATCCGGATGGAGCCGCATCCGCCCCTCTCCAGATGAATGGTGATATCCGTCGCACCGGCATCGATGGCATTTTCCAGAATCTCTTTGACAATGGAAGCAGGCCGCTCAACAACCTCTCCTGCTGCAATTTTACTGGTCAAATCTTCCGGCAGAACAACTATTTTCCCTGGCAAAATGAATACCCTCTCAAGATACATACGAAAAGACCGCAGCCCCATATTTAAAGGTGGCTGCGGTCAAATTTTAATCAAGGAATGCCAGCTCCCCCGGATCAATCCAGCACAATCATGACCCTGCATTTTTTCAGGAAACTCAAATTATCGGAAGCAGACCTGATCTTTTCCGCATCCGCAGTGCTGATGACGATATCCGATCGACCCGGCCCTTCCGTTTTGACACCTTTTACGCTGACGGGATTGTTCGTTACCCTGGGGTTACTCTGGGCCGCAGTAAGATCCCTTGCGTAACCGCTCATACCCTGCTGAACGGCATATTCACGATCCACATTCATCGAACCATAGACTTCCTTGCCATTTTCATCAAGAATCCTGGGAGACATGGCCGGCCTCGCCTGAATACCACGGGCGTCAATAACCATCCCGGTGAAAATGACACCTGCTGCCGGCGCCGGCACTGCCGGAGGAGCGGCAGGCGGAGCGGCAGGAGGAGCTACTTCCGGTTTCTTCTCAAGGGCCTTGGGAACAATAATCTGAGAAAAACCACCGGCAATGGGCATTCTTACGGTCACTTCCACCGTTCCGTCAGACATGTATTCCTGTTTTGCAACCTGGGCACCCTTAACGAGTCCTTCAACCGAGGCTCTGATGACATCACTCTCTACGGTAAAATCTTTAACCACCGTCGTCGAATCGACACGGACGCCTTTTGTCACCTCTAACAAATTTCTATACGCATCAACCCTGGCTGCCCTCAAGGCCATGGGACGGGCCTGGGGTTTGCCGATATATCTCTCCGGAGGGGCGCCGATTCCTACAGCTTCAATATACCCCTCCGTCCAGTTAACCTTTCCTTTATCCCCCATCTGCTCGATGATCTGAGTCCACTCCGAACCGCTCACCTTTTCCTGACAAAAACCCAACCCTGTACACAGAAAAACCACGGATACCATCATACAGACTGCAACGATAATTTTTGACTTCATAATCTCCTCCTCATAAAGGTTCAGGATGTTTATCCTCTATACTCCCATTTACAACGCTTCTTTGTGAAATTCCACGGACGATTAGAGTAACAAAATATCCGGAAGGTTTCAACCGTGAAATCAGCACAAGTGTTATTACTTCTTCTCCATAAAAGCCCTACCCTCGGGCGTCGTAAGCCAGGGTGTCACATTGATGCTGTCATCATTGTTCTT
>JBAWYD010000023.1:0-24851 GCA_037143735.1 Deltaproteobacteria bacterium | reverse complement strand
AATAAATTCTTACATTAGTAATGCAAAGTTATGTAAACCTTTCAATGAGATATATTCGGATTATAATATATTTCTATCAGGGATGCAAGATGACAAAAGACGGGAAAGACGTTTCATCGGCTGTTTTCGTCATAACGATACAAATGTAACAATTTAAAATCATATTTACAGGCGTTGCGGGGGAGAGAAACAGTGCTAAAAATCGATTTTGATAAAAGCAATGGTCTGATTCCGGTCATTGTTCAGGATGATGAAACAAAAGAAGTGCTGATGCTCGCTTATATGAATCGTGAGGCCTGGTTGAAAACACAGGAGACGGGAAAGGCCACTTATTGGAGCCGGTCGAGAAATGAACTGTGGGTTAAGGGTGAAACGTCCGGTCATGTCCAGCTCGTCAGGGAAATTCTGATTGACTGCGACGCAGACACCCTTGTTCTGAAAGTTCAACAGGTAGGCGGCGCCGCATGTCATACCGGGTACAGGTCGTGTTTCTACAGAAGGGTCGTCAACGAAAAGACAGAGATCGTCGGAGAACCCGTATTTAAGCCGGAGGATGTTTATAAATGAGGAAATTGAAACTTGGAATACCGAAGGGAAGTCTGGAGGCCAAGACTGTTGACCTTTTTAAAATGGCCGGCTGGCGTATTTCATATGATGAAAGAAGCTATTTTCCCGATATAGATGATGAGGAAATCTCCTGTACCCTGGTACGGGCGCAGGAGATGGCGAGATACGTTGAGGATGGAACGCTCGATCTGGGCCTGACGGGAAAGGACTGGATTATTGAGAATGATTCACAGGTGGTTGAGGTGCAGGATCTGATTTATTCCAAGGCGTCGGCCAGACAGGCGCGATGGGTTCTGGTCGTGAGGGAGGATTCTCCCATCCGTTCCATAGAGGATATGGAGGGGAAGAGAATTTCGACGGAACTGGTCAGGTTTACGGAAAGGTATTTCAAGGAGAGGGGTATCAATGTTCATGTTGAATTCTCCTGGGGTGCAACGGAAGCGAAGGTGGTTGAAGGCCTCGTGGACGCCATTGTGGAGGTGACGGAAACGGGAAGGACGCTCAAAGCCAACAAGTTAAGGATTGTTCATGAACTGATGAAGACCAATACGAAATTGATTGCCAATCACCATGCATGGGAGGATCAATGGAAACGGAAGAAGATTGAGCAGATCAGGACACTGCTGAATGGTTCATTGCTGGCTATGGGGAAAGTCGGGTTGAAACTGAATGTGTCCAAGGAGAATCTCGGCAGGGTTGTTCTTCTTCTGCCGTCACTGAAAGCGCCTACGATATCCGGGTTATACTCGAACGAATGGTACGCTGTCGAGACAATCGTAAGCGGGAATATCGTACGGGATTTGATTCCCCTGCTTCAGGAAGCGGGTGCGGAAGGTATCATAGAATATCCCCTGAACAAAGTCATCTGAAAGGTAGTGCAATTATGGGCCGGAGCGCAACAATACATCGGAAGACCACGGAAACGGACGTCTATATGGAGGTTGATCTTGATGGATCGGGACAGGGGAAGATCGCCACGTCGGTCACTTTTCTTGATCATATGCTGAATCTGTTTTCCCGTCATGGCCTCATGGATCTGGTGATAAAAAGCAAGGGCGATACGGACATCGACGATCATCATCTGGTTGAGGATATCGGGATATGCCTGGGTGAAGCCGTTAAGGAAGCCCTTGGAGATAAAAGGGGGATTGTCCGTTATGGTTCAGCCACCGTTCCCATGGATGAGAGTTTGTGCAGCGTTGTGATGGATATTTCTGGCAGACCTTATCTCGTATACCATGTGGATTTTAAAGACAAGAAAATCGGGAAATTTGATCCTGCCCTGTTGAAGGAATTTTTCAAGTCCTTTTCAGATCATAGCGGAATAACCTTGCATATCAACGTCATATATGGTAAAAATAACCATCACATCGCAGAGGCAATATTTAAGGCCTTTGCCCTTGCCTTGAGAAGAGCCGTGACCATTCATGACCGTATCGAGGGTGTCTTATCCACAAAGGGAAGTCTGTAATCACCGGTTAATAACACATTATGGAGGTGGCAATATCCGAAAGAAATCCCTGATTTTTTTTCTGTGTCTTCTTCTGCCGGTTTTTTCCAGCTGCCATTACAAAGAAGGCGTTACAACGGACCTGCAGAAGGACGGGAAGGTTTCGTTTAATCGCATTGCCGTTGTTCCCTTTCAGCGGATAAGTCCTGAAGACGATTCCACGAAGGCTGTTCGTTGTCCTCTGTGCGGATCAATCCTCAGAACCGAGAAAATGCCGCAGGATGTGGAAAAGATTATAGAGGATATCTTTTTTGAGCGGCTTAAGTCTCAAAAAAGCATTCAAGTCATTCCCCCGGACCGATGCGGCGCTGTCTTTGATCGGGTTTCTGCGGAGTCCCTGAAGGCGTCGCTGCCGGAGATTTTAAAGAAGGTTGGCAATGAACTGGAAGCGGAAGGCATTATCGTCGGTTATGTCCACCGCTACAGGGAGAGAAAGGGATACCCCTACTCTGCCGAGAAACCCGCATCAGTCGCTTTTGAAATTCACCTCGTAAGAGTAAGCGATGGGGTTATCGTTTGGAAGGGGATTTTTGATAAAACTCAAAAATCACTGATGGAAAATATCCTTCAAGTCACGTCTTTCTTCAAAGGCCGGGGACAGTGGGTAACGGCAAAAGAACTGGCGACCGAGGGAATCGATGCACTCCTGGAAAACTTCCCCGGTTTTAAATAAGGGTTATCATGGTCATCATACCTGCTATCGATTTAAAAGATGGCTTGTGCGTTCGTCTCCTTCAGGGAAATTTCAAACGGGTAACGGTGTATTCGGAAAAGCCCGCTGAGGTTGCCAGAAGCTGGCGAGAACAGGGGGCGGAGCGCATTCACGTTGTAGATCTTGATGGATCGCTTGCCGGTGTTCCCCGAAACAGGGAGGTCATCCGGAGCATTGTGAATGCCGCCGACGCACCAGTCCAGGTGGGCGGGGGCATCAGGGAAATGAAAACCATCGAGGCCTATCTTGAGATGGGTGTTCAGTGGGTTATTCTCGGCACGGTGGCCCTGAAGGACAGGAACTTTGTTGTAGATGCTTGCAGGATGTTCAGAGGGAGAATCATTCTCGGCATTGATGCAAATGATGGCAAGATAGCAGTTCAGGGGTGGACGGAACAGACTTCGGTATCGGCAGCGGAGACGGCAAAGAGTTATGAGGGACATGGCCTTGCCGCCATCGTATATACGGATATCATGAGGGATGGAATGGAAACGGGGGTTAATGTTGAAGCCACAAAGTCTCTTGCGGAAGCTGTCGATGTCCCCGTGATTGCATCGGGAGGCGTTTCAGGTATATCAGACATCGAAAAACTTCTTCATATCGAAACGTCTGGAGTAACCGGTGTGATTATCGGCAAAGCGCTTTACACGGGCGCCATATCGTTGCCGGATGCCATAAGCAGGGCTAAAAAGGTTCAACCATAAAAACGATGACATTCAAGATGAATGTTTTGAATGTTCAGACATTTATTTAGGGGAGGGCGATATCATGGAAGATTGTTTATTTTGTAAAATCGCAGAGGGCAGGATTCCGAGCCGCAAGGTTTACGAAGACGATAACGTCCTGGCCTTTGATGATATCCATCCCATGGCTCCCGTTCATGTGATCGTCATTCCAAAACAGCACATTTCAACCCTTTTAGATGTCGATACCGATACGGCTCATATCATGAATCTGCTGACAAAAGCCGCGCAGGAGATCGCGAGGATCAAAGGTATTGCGAAGAAAGGTTTTCGCGTTGTGATAAACTGCAATGAGGAAGGGGGACAGGTGATTTTTCACCTTCACATTCATGTTCTGGGTGGAAAGAAATTGAAGGATGAATTGGCTTGAAAAAAGAGGATGACGGCATTATGGGACTCTACGAAAAAATCGATACGGAAATGGTTCTGGCAGCCAAAGGGAAAGATAAATTGCGCCTGTCGGTAGTCCGTCTGATCAAGACAGGCCTGCATAACAGGGAAATAGATTTGAAAAGGCCTTTGAATGACGAGGAATGCCTGCAACTGTTATCGGCTATGGTCAAACAGAGAAGAGATTCCATCGAACAATTCAGGCAGGGCCGAAGAATGGACCTGGTGGAAAAGGAAGAGGGAGAACTCGGAATCATCCAGTCGTTCATGCCTGAACAGATGTCGGAAGAGGACATTGCAAAAGAAATAGAAAACGCTGTTCGGGAAGTCGGCGCCGTCAGCATAAAGGATATGGGTAAGGTCATGAAGGTTCTGATGCCCAAATTGACGGGAAGAGCAGACGGAAAACTTGTGGGAGATAAAGTCAAGGCAAGATTGTCCGCCTGAGAATCTGTTAATTTCGTCGAATATCATGCTTCAGTCCTGTTAACACGGGGAGAAAAATATTGAAGGGTCGCATTCCCGGAAGCAAAGTTGAAGAAATAAAAGACAGGGCTGATATTGTTGATCTGATTTCAGAATATATAACCCTAAAAAAAACAGGGAGAAATTTTGTAGGGCTTTGCCCTTTTCACAAGGAAAAAACCCCCTCTTTTACAGTAAACCGTGACAAACAGATATTCTACTGCTTTGGATGCGGTGAGGGAGGGAATGCCATTTCTTTTTTGATGAAGGTTAACCATCAGTCTTTTCCTGAAGCAGTCCGATATCTTGCACGTAAAACGGGGATTGTCATCCCGGAGGGGGTCATGACCCGTGAAGAGAAGGAGCGATCCAGCCTCAAAGAACAGGTCAACCGTGTTAATCAGATGGCGGCGCAGTATTTTTCCAAAAATCTGTTTTCCCCGGAGGGCAGGGATGCAAGGGAATATGTCGAAAGGAGAGGAATTCCGGAATCCGTCGTCAGGGAATTTCGTCTCGGATATGCCCCGGATGGATGGAGACATCTCAGGGATTTTTTTGAAAAGGGGAAGGTTCCTTTAAGACTTGCCGAACAGGCGGGTCTGATCGTTCCAAAAACGAACGAAAAAGATGCCTTTTACGACCGCTTCCGGGGAAGATTAATGTTTGCCATCGAAGATATCGGTGGACATGTCATCGCCTTCGGCGGACGGGTCATGGGGGATGGAGAACCGAAATATCTGAATTCTCCCGAATCCCCGGTATATGTCAAGGGGAAATGCCTCTATGGGCTGAACCGGACCAAAGAAGACATCCGTCAAAAAGGCTATGCGATCCTGGTTGAAGGATATTTTGACCTCCTGTCACTCTGGAATGCCGGGGTGACCAATGTCGTGGCTACCCTCGGAACAGCTCTGACAAAAGAGCATGTTGATCTGATCAGACGATATACGGGGCAGGTCATTGCCGTATTTGATCCCGATGAAGCGGGGAAGAGGGCCCTTGCGAGGAGTCTCGGGTTGTTCCTGGCCGGGAACGTCCAGGCGAAGGTCGTCGTGCTCCCCGATGGCTATGATCCTGACCAATATGTCAGGACATTCGGGAAGGAGTCCTTTGAGAAGGTTGTCACCGACGCCCAATCCATGGTTGACTATTATATAGAAATGGTGATTGGAAAGGTCGGTACCCATGAGGAAAAGCGAGATGCTCTGAGAGAAGCGGTCTCTTTTATCATTCATATTGGCAATGAAAGTGAGAGAGACCTGTTTATCAAAAGGGTGTCGGAGAAGGTAGGCTTAAATCAGGAACTTTTAGCAAAAGAAGTCAATCGTACATTGAAGGGGTCTACGGGAAAGGCGGCATCTGCGTCAAGAGAACCGGATATAGACATTGATCAGGTGGAGTTGAGTCTTATTCATATCATGCTTGAATATCCCGGCATGATTCCGGGGATTGTTCATGCCGATATTCTCCATTATCTGGCGAATGCCGATTTAGGGAAATTTGCAGAGGTTTTGAGGGAATCCTTCGACAGTGCGGGGTCAGGCGGTTTTGATTCCTCGATGCTCATCGACCGTCTGGGAAACGGGATGATCAGAGAAAAACTGCTGAAAAAGATGGTTGATGAGGTTCCATTTGATGAAAAGATGGCTGAACGTATCCTCACTGATACAATCAGGCAAATAAAGCGGAAAGGATACGGGGAGAAACATAAGGTTTTGAGAGTGAAGCTTGCTAAGGCCCAGGAAATGGGTGATCACGAATTGTGTAATAGCCTTATGTCAGAAATACAGAGATTGCGGAGGGAAAAAGAGGCGTTATCATCTTAAACGGATTAAGAAAACACGCTTTATTAGATAACAACACCGGGGAGAAGCCGATATGGGAAAAGAAATAGAATCCGATGAATTTAAAAAGTTGATATCGCTTGGTGAATCAAAGGGTTTTCTGACGTACGATGATGTGAATGATCTGCTGCCGTCCGACATCGTATCTTCTGATCAGATCGATGATATCATCATGCTCTTTGGTGAAAAGAATATCGATATAATAGATACGGACAAGGGTGAAAAACTTGTTGTTAAGAAAGTAACGGATGAAAGGATCGATACAAAGGAAGAAGGCATTCTCGACCTCATGGCTACAGTGGGGAAAACGGGTGACCCTGTCAAGATGTATCTGCGCGAGATGGGACTTGTTTCGTTGCTGAGCCGGGAAGGCGAAGTTGAAATCGCGAAAATAATCGAAGAAGGGGAAAAGGAAGTCATGGACTCCATCTTTGGGCTCGCGGTTTCTGTCAAGAATGTTGTGGATATCGGTATCAAACTCAGAAGTGGCGAGTTCCGCATCAAGAGTATCGTGGCAAATCTTGAGGATGAGGAAGGTTTCGTTGAAGAAGACATGCATCGTGAGAGGGTGTTAAAGCTGATTGACAAGATCACCGTCCTGGAAAAGAAAAATGATGTCCTCAAGCTGAAGCTCAAGGCAAAAAATATTGATCAGCCTCAGAAAAATGCCATAAGAATGGAATTGGCGAAGAATGCAAAAAGCATCATTCAGCTTTGCAGAAAAGTCAAGTTCAGCAAGAGACAGATCGAGAAAATGGTTTCAAGGCTGAAGGACTATGTCGTAGAAGGAGAAAAAGCGGAAAGGGAAATCCGTCGCTGCAAAGAGGAGACAGGCCTGGCCATGAAGGAAATGGAAGATGCCTGGGCACGTATGAAAAAGTGGCCAAAAAAAGAAAACGTGATTGCCAAGGAGTTGGGGGTTTCCGTTGCCAAGCTCAAAGCATGTGAACCCGTTGTCAGGGAAGCAAAAAAGAATATTGCAAATATGGCGCAGGAAACAGGACTTCCCAATACTGCTCTTAAGAAAGTGGTTATTACGATCTGGAAAGGGGAAAGAAAGGCCGAAAAGGCAAAAAGAAAACTGGTGGAAGCCAATTTGAGGCTGGTCGTCAGTATCGCCAAGAAATATACGAGCAGAGGGTTGCAGTTTCTGGATCTGATCCAGGAAGGAAACATCGGATTAATGAAGGCTGTTGATAAATTCGAATACCAGCGGGGGTATAAGTTCTCTACGTATGCCACCTGGTGGATCCGGCAGGCCATAACCAGGGCAATAGCGGATCAGGCGAGGACCATAAGGATTCCCGTGCACATGATTGAAACCATCAATAAGCTGATTCGGACATCCCGCTATCTGGTACAGGAACTGGGCAGGGAGCCCAATCCGGAAGAAATTGCCAACAAGATGGAATATCCCCTGGAAAAGGTAAGGAAAGTCCTGAAGATTGCCAAAGAGCCCATTTCCCTGGAGACGCCGATCGGAGAGGAGGAAGATAGTCACCTCGGTGATTTCATTGTGGATAAGAAAATCATGTCCCCTTCGGAAGCGACGATCAGTATGAATCTTGCGGAGCAGACCAGGAAGATATTATCCACCCTGACGCCGAGAGAAGAGAAGGTCCTCCGGATGCGTTTTGGTATCAGTGAAAGGATGGATTATTCAACGGAAAGTTCGAAGGATCTGGATATCAACAGGGAACGAACCAGACAGGTAGAGGCGAACACGGTGAGGAAACTGAGAAATCCGTCGAGGCGAAGGGTCTTCAAGCCTCTGATGAAATAAATATTGACAAGAATTGTGAATGAGGATAACAAATAAAAGCTAATGTATGTGCCCTTCAGAAAGGGTCAGTTCGTGAGGGGGCCCATAGCTCAATTGGTAGAGCCACCGGCTCATAACCGGTAGGTCCCTGGTTCGACCCCAGGTGGGCCCACCACATATCATCAGGAGGCGGTATATTGTGATAGAAAGAGGAGTGACTTGAATGTTTCTCATGCGTTATGGCGATAAAACATCAAGCCTGTTTACATGTAATTACGGAAGAACGAGCTTCCCTCAGAAAAAATGCACCTCCGGTTGGTGCATTTTTTTTGTGATCTGCTCAGGTGAATTCTTTTAAATGAAAGGTGTAGATATTTGAAAGAACAGTTATCATTTTTAATTGAGTTGCAAAGGCTGGATCTGGCATTGGCCAGGATAAATCTGAAAAAAAAGGAACTTCCTGAGAAAATCGTCAGATTGGATGAGGAATTCAGTAACTCCGTCGCAGGTCTGGAAGCGGAGAGAAAAAAAGTAGATGAAATACAGAAACATCACAAAGAGAAAGAAGAGAAGCTGAAAAGGGGACTTGAAGGCTGGAAAAAAACAGGGGATCGGCTGAATGAGGTAAAAACGAACAAAGAATACCAGTCAATCCTGAAAGAAAAAGAAACCATCGAGAACAAGAACAGTGAAATCGAGGATGAAATCATTGCCGCCCTTGAGGAGCTTGACAAGGCAAGAGATCAGTTGAAATCAAAAGAGAACGGGCACGAACAATTTATAGTGCAATATGAAAAGAATAAAAAGAAAATGGAAGAGGAATTGAGTATTCTTGATGCTGATTTTTTAACCTGTCAGCAGAAAAGTGCAGAGCTTGGGAAACAGATCCGTGAACCTCTTCTGAAAAAATATGAAATCATCAAAGGGGTAAGAAACGGTCTGGCGGTTACATCTGTGTGGAAAGAGGTGTGCGGCGGATGTCACATGAATCTCCCCCCCCAGTTATATATCGAATTGCAGAGGTCAATAGAGTTGGTGTCCTGCCCGAACTGCAACCGGATCATATATTGGCGTGATCAGGATAAAAAAGATGGCTGATGCGTTGCTGAATCTCTATACCGACGGGGCATGCCGGGGAAACCCCGGTTACGGCGGCGCCGGAGCGGTTCTGGTTGATGAGGAAGGGCAAACGGTCGCAACGGTCACGAAGTTTCTGGGTCTTTGTACGAACAACGTTGCTGAATACGCGGCATTGATCCTGGGTCTGGAAGAGGCGTTAAAGAGGCGGTGCCGCCGGCTCCATATCTTTTTGGATTCTGAGCTCCTGGTTAAACAGATAAGCGGCGCCTACCGGGTGAAGAGCAGTCACCTGAAAGTTATGATGCTTGATGTGAGGCGCTTGCTGTCGTCTCTTGAAGGCTACACGGTCGAACACGTGGAGAGAGGTCGGAATCACGTGGCGGACCGGCTGGCCAATGAAGCCATCGACGAAGCAGTCATGAATAACCACAACATTTCAAACTCAAAATTCTAAACAAATCCTGAATCGCCATATTGACGAACCCGTAAAAAGTCAAATTTCGGCTCTGCCTGTCATTCCCGTGAAAACGGGAATCCAGTATTTTCATATATATACACGCTACCTGGATTCCCGCCTACCAGTCTGTACGCGGGAATGACGACTTTTTACGAAGGCGTCAGATATTAGGATTTGATATTTATAGTGAAATATACTAAACTGCATTCCAAAGCACTTCAATAATTGTTTAAAGGTGTCAGAGCAGATCAGATGGTCGCTGGTCCGGTTTTCCGGACTGGAGGAAAGTCCGAGCTCCACAGGACAGGATGGTCGCTAACGGCGACTGGGGGCGACCCTAAGGAAAGTGCCACAGAAAAGATACCGCCCCTCCGCTTCAAGAGGGGTAAGGGTGAAAAGGCGAGGTAAGAGCTCACCAGTTTCCCGGGTGACCGGGAAAGCTTGGTAAACCCCATCCGGAGCAAGACCAAATAGGAGAACATCAAGAGTGGTCCGCTCGACGTTCTCGGGTAGTGTCGCTTGAGGCAACAGGCAACTGCTGTCCCAGAGGAATGATCATCACCGTCTCACGGGCGACCGGGGGGCGGGACAGAACTCGGCTTATGATCTGGTCTGACATCATCATATATTAAAATGGATTCTCCTTTGCACGGGAGTAATCTGAATAATGAGGGTTAAAACCGTAATATGATGGACGTAAGGAAAACCCTCCAGAAAGTCTTCTCCGATGGCCGAAAATTTTTTTTCGGCCATACACGTCTTTTAAAATATTTCATAACTGCCTTCATGATTGCTTTTCTTTTTTGTTTTTCCCGTCACGGTTTCGCCCAGGATTTCAAAACATCAATGGATGAGGCGGACGCATACCTGAGAAACGGCCAGTATCTGGAAGCGGTGGGCGCCTATCAGGAGGTTTCGGAACGTACTCCCGATTCCGATATAAAGGCAAAGGCAATCCTCAGAATCGGGGACATCTACGGTTATTTTTTGAACAACTACGACAAGGCGCTGGAAAAGTATCATATTGTAACAAAACAGTATGCCGGAAGCCTCCACGCCGCGAACGCCTATTTCAATTCCGGGATGATCCTTTATGAAAGAAACCGGTATGGCGAGGCGTTGAATCAGTTCAAAACATACATTGAGAAATATCCTAAGGGAGAGCGGAGAGAAACGGCTCAATTTATGATTGAAACGTGCTCCGGTCCGCCTTCCGCGATGGAAGAGAAGAAAGCAGCGGCTAAAACCCCGGTGGATGAAAATGTCAGGGTTATGATTTTGACAGGTGTTCGTGAGACCCATCTCGACAGTCCTTCACCTCTGGAAATCAGGGATATTGGCGACAAAAATGTTCTGGCCAGGGTCGAGAACGCCGTCGTCGACGTCCATCAACGCAGCATCAGACTCAATGGAAACCGTCTGTCCGTCGACCGGCTGATCATAGCGCCTTCCGATGGCAGTATCCTTATCTTGAATGGCCAGCCGTACAGGGGGAAATTTAGAATCCTGAAGAACCCCAAAGGCGGCATGGACGTCGTCAACGTCCTGGGCATAGAAGCTTATTTATATGGCGTTATCCCTAAAGAAATGTCTCCTCAATGGTTTCCGGAGGCATTGAGGGCTCAGGCCATAGCGGCAAGAACATACGCCCTTTACCAGATGGACAAAGGCAGAAACAGGGAATTCGACGTCTTATCTACCACAACGTCCCAGGTTTACGGGGGCGCCTCTGTGGAAATGGAGAAGTCGAGCCGGGCCGTGGATGAAACAAGAGGAATGGTGCTCCGTTATAACAACCAGCTGGTTCTTGCCTACTTTCATGCGAACAGCGGCGGCATGACGGAGGATGCCGAGCGCGTATGGACAGCGGAGGTTCCCTATCTGAAGGCGGTTCGCGATGACTATAGTGTGAAGGCCCCAAACTGTGCGTGGAAACTGGCCCTTCCTCTCGATGATATCAGAAAGGCACTGAACAAGAAAGGGCTCGACATCGGCCGGATTGAGAAGATTGATGCCGTTGATGTCAGTCCTTCGGGCAGGGTGATGAAGATCAGAATATCTCACGGAGGCCGGGTAACGATTGTTAGCGGCAATGAGTTCAGGCTCAAGATTGATCCCGTGCTGATCAAGAGCACCCTTTTCAGTATGACCCATAATGAACGGGAGGTCGTTTTTGAGGGAAAGGGCTATGGCCACGGTGTCGGCTTGAGCCAGTGGGGCGCCTATATCATGGCCCGTGAAGGACGTTCATACGGGGAGATTCTTCGCTACTATTATCAAGGTGTAGAGATCGGGACTCCTTAAGGGTTTTTCCTCAGACAGTATTTCAACTTTTCCTAAGGGACAGAAAATCATCCGGGATTACTTTTTGTGGTTTCTTCAAAATAGAAAAAGGGCGGTAACGAAGAAGATGTCCGCGTTACCGCCCTTTTGCAGATTCTGACCCGAGGGTAGAAAATTCGTGTTATTTGTTTGTTAAGGCGGCATGTGCCGCTGCCAGGCGTGCAATCGGCACACGGAATGGCGAGCAGGAGACATAATCCATACCAACGCGATGGCAGAGGTCGATAGACCTTGGATCGCCGCCATGCTCTCCGCAGATACCGACTTTCAGTTTTGGACGGGTGGATCGCCCCTTCCTGGTGCCCATTTCCACAAGTTGGCCGACCCCGCTTTCATCCAGGCTCTGGAACGGGTCTCCGGGCAGAATTTTCTGTTCCAGATAAATGGGGAGAAATCCTCCAATGTCGTCCCGTGAAAAGCCGAATGTGGTCTGGGTCAGGTCGTTCGTGCCGAAGGAAAAGAACTCCGCTGTCCTGGCGATTTCATCGGCAGTCAGCGCCGCCCGCGGGATTTCAATCATCGTCCCGACAAGGTAATCAAATCTTATCCCTTTTTCTTTCATGACTTCGTCGGCCATGCGGCGGATGATGGTTTCCTGATGATTGAATTCCGTGGCGGTTCCCACCAGCGGCACCATAACTTCGGGATAGACCTTGATTCCCTTTCCGGTCAGCTCTGCCGCGGCCTCGAAAATAGCCCGGGCCTGCATTTCCGTCAATTCTGGATAGGCGATACCCAGGCGGCATCCCCGATGACCCAACATGGGATTCAGTTCATGGAGAGATGCAATGCGGGATTTGAGTTTTTCAACGGTGATGCCGAGTTGTTTGGCCAGTTCTTCCGTTTGCTGATCATCGAGGGTTACAAATTCATGGAGCGGCGGATCTAACAGGCGGATGGTAACCGGCAGGTCATGCATGGCTTCAAGGATGCCGATAAAGTCCTCCCGCTGGAACGGCAGGAGCTTCATAATGGCCTTTCGGCGATCTTCCACATTCTCTGCGATAATCATTTCACGCATGGCCATAATCCGTTCCGGTCCGAAGAACATGTGCTCCGTTCGCGTGAGACCGATTCCCTCCGCACCGAAGGCTCTTGCCTGAGCGGCATCCTGCGGGCGGTCCGCATTCGTTCTGACGCCGAGCCTGCGGAATTTGTCGGCCCACGCCATAAGCTGCATGTATTCCTCATTGGTCTTGATGTCGGGCGTGACCGTTGCGATCTTGCCTTCGTAAACGCGCCCCACCGTGCCATTCAACGAAAGCCACTCGCCCTCTTTGATGATTTTACCGTTAACGTTCATTATTTTTTTATGCACGTCGATCGCCAGAGCGGAGCAACCCACGATGCAGCATTTCCCCCATCCCCGGGCGACCAGCGCCGCATGGCTTGTCAGGCCGCCTTTCGCCGTCAGGATAGCCTCGGCAATATGCATCCCGTGGACATCCTCGGGAGAGGTTTCGGCCCGCACAAGAATGACCTTTTTCCCTTCCTTTGCCCATTTTTCAGCGTCATCGGCTGTAAATACGACCTGGCCGGTTGCACCGCCCGGACCCGCCGGAAGTCCCCTGGCAATGACGGGCGCCTTCAGTTCCGCAGCCGGGTCAAGCATATCGTGAAGGAGTTCGTCCAGTTGCGCCGGTCTTACACGCAGGACCGCCGTCGCTTCATCGATAAGTCCGTCCTTCGCCATCTCGACAGCCATTTTAACGGCTGCAGTTCCATTCCGCTTCCCGACTCGGGTTTGCAGCATCCAGAGACGGTCCTCCTGGATGGTGAACTCGATATCCTGCATATCGCTGTAATGCTTTTCCAGCCTGTCCCGGATGTCCGCCAATTCTGCGTACAGGGAGGGCATGGCTTCTTCAAGGCTCTTCAAGTGCTTCGTATCCTCTGTTTTGTTGCGCATGTTGAGGGGATTCGGGGTCCGGATGCCTGCTACGACATCTTCTCCCTGGGCGTTGACCAGCCATTCACCATAAAAGGTGTTTTCACCCGTTGCGGGATTTCTTGTGAATGCCACGCCGGTTGCGCTGTGATCTCCCATGTTTCCGAAGACCATGGACTGCACGTTTACGGCGGTTCCCCATTCATCGGGAATACCCTCAATACGCCGGTATGAAATCGCCCGTTTGCCGATCCAGCTCCGGAAGACGGCGCCGATTCCTCCCCAGAGTTGCTCGTAAGGATCATCGGGAAACTCTTTTCCCAGAACCTGTTTGATTTTTGCTTTAAATGCATCCGTCAGTTCCTTCAGATCCGCCGCCGTGAGCTCCGTATCCTGAACAATGCCGCGGGACGCTTTCATTTTTTCCATCTCATGTTCCAATTGAACCCGGATGCCTTTACCCTCTTCAGGTTCAAGACCGGCGGCCTTTTCCATGACCACGTCGGAGTACATCATAATCAGGCGGCGGTAGGCGTCATAAACGAATCGTTCATTGCCGGTTTTGGAAATAAGCCCGTTGATGGTTTTTCCCGTAAGACCGACATTCAGAACGGTTTCCATCATACCCGGCATGGAGGAGCGCGACCCGGAACGTACGGAAACCAACAAGGGATTTTCATGGTCTCCAAACCTGGCGTTCATGACGGCTTCCACGCCCGCCAGTGCTTGTTTCACTTCCGATTCAAGCTCAGGCGGATAGGATTTATCATGCTTGTAGTAGTAAGTACAGACTTCGGTCGTAATGGTGAAGCCCGGGGGAACTGGAATCCCAAGGCTGGCCATTTCAGCCAGGTTGGCCCCTTTTCCACCCAAGAGTTCTTTCATATCGGCCCTTCCGTCTGCTTTACCTCCCCCAAACTCATACACATATTTTTTAGACATTCATCCCTCCCTGAACATTGCCTAAGGTGTTTACGCAAAATTCCTTACAGTCCGCTATAACTAACATAAATAAAAACTAAAAGATTTTAATTCGTGAGGATGTTACGGGAATAAAGATATCAATTCCGTTTTTTCCTACCAGTTTTGATTTTTTAAGTCAAATAGAAATGAAGGGCTTTGAAAAATTCATTAGTGAAATGAAAATGTAAGGCTTAAATGTCTTGAATAACTTGGGAATATCAGGATAGGTGCTTGCAAATAAATAATGGGGCCGAAAGGATTACTTCCGGCCCCATTATTTTACGTTTCAAGTAATGAACAAGGTAAAACTTAACCCAGGAAAAATTTCATGTAGGGGTTCGCATACAGAAGAACGAGCGAAACTACGAGGGCATAGATGGCGATCGATTCAGCCATGGCCATACCAACGAGCATTGTCATCATGATTTTTCCCTGAACGCCGGGGTTTCTTCCCACTGCCTGGCAGGCTCCGCTTGCCGCGGTACCAATTCCTAAACCGGCTCCAACTGCGCCGACACCAATCGCGATACCCGCTGCCAACATGGCGCCAAGGGCGAAAAGAACCTTCACATAAGATTCACCCGCCTGAACCGCTTCCGCTGCAAATACAGCCTGTGAAGACAGAAATAAAACGGCTGCCGTCATTAATCCGATTACTATTCTTCGTGACATTTTGTACTCCTTTCTTGACCTCTTTCTTAATATAGTATTTCTTCATTAAGAGGGGGTTCCCTCCAATAAAGGTTTTAAAGATGGGAAAGACGTTTGCAATAGGTATGCCAGATATTTCATTTCATGGAACGATGTTAACATAGTGAAATAATGCGATATATTTTCCAGGAAGCGACAACGTTCATGCCCCGGTGGGAGGTGATTTTAACGTTATGTTTAATTATTATGCCGTATTGAACGAAACGTTAAATGCGGGGGAGTGGTATATTTTTATTGATATTTTTTATCGATACCATTAGTATCGTGATTAATGATCCGGCAATTAAACATATCAACTGTCATGCCGGACTTGATCCGGCATCCAGGCCAATTATGGATTCCCGCTTTCGCGGGAATGACGGCTTTGACATATATAGCTCGCTTTGAAAAATTCCCTTTTCTGTCATTCCGGGCTTGACCCGGAATCCAGGGAAGGGATGAAGGAAAGTTAAATGGCAAAAATTCTTGTGATCGATCATGACCCTGCTATACTTAAGGATATTGATATCCATCTGAAAGATAAAGGGTATAACGTCTTCACAGCCGTAAACGGCACAGATGGATTGAACAGGTTCATCGAAGCCGCGCCGGATATCGTTATTCTGGAGATAAATCTGCCGGACATTAATGGCCTTACGCTTCTTGAAGATTTGAGGGAGGAAGATGAGAATGTTAAGGTCATCATGATGACCGCAGACCATGACATGGATACAACCATCCATGCCATGAAGGCGGGTGCATTCGATTATTTCCGCAAACCCCTTCATGGGGATGAACTGGTTGTGGCGATTCAGAAAGCCCTGAAAGCCAGGGACATGGAAAAAAGAATTGATGCTCTTCTCATGAAATCCCCCCGTCTTTTCAAGGCAGGAGATATTATCGGTACAAGCAGGGAAATGAACGAGATCTTCAAGACCATCGGCACCGTATCGCAGAGTAAAACAACGGTGTTGATCCAGGGTGAGAGCGGTACGGGCAAGGAATTGATTGCGAAAGTGATTCACCGAATGACGTCGCCAGGTGAGCCTTATATCGGGGTGAATTGCTCCGCTATCGTGGAAACATTGCTTGAATCGGAACTGTTCGGCCATGAGAAGGGTTCTTTTACGGGAGCCGTTTCACGGAAATTAGGGAAATTCGAGCTTGCCCGGAGCGGCACGGTATTTCTTGACGAGATCAGCGAAATGTCCCTGAATCTCCAGGCCAAACTCCTGAGAGTCCTGCAGGAAATGGAATTTGAAAGGGTAGGCGGCAAGGACAGGGTAAAAGTGAACGCAAGAATCATTACGGCAACAAATAAAGAGCTTAAAAGCCTCGTCGCAGAAGGTACATTCCGGGATGATCTTTTTTACCGGCTGAATGTGGTTTCCATTCATATTCCTCCGTTACGGCAAAGGAAAGAAGATATAGCCCCTCTGATTGATTATCTCTTGGCGAAGATCAATCTGGATTTGAATAAACAGATCATCGGTGTGTCCGATGATGTGATGGACATTTTCCTCAGGTACGACTGGCCCGGAAACGTCCGGGAACTGGAGAATCTGCTCCTGAGCGCCGCCGTTGGCGCCAAAGGGCAGATTCTGGTAAAGGACGATTTTCAGGAGTTTCTCGGAGGGTTTCAGAAGCAGCGGATTGCGGAAAGAAATCACGATGACATTTCTGAAACCGGGATACGGTTGACCCTTGATGAGGTTGAGGGAAGATACATCAGAAAAGTGATCAAGGAAAGCGGCCCCAGAACCAAAGGAGAAATCTGCGAGATACTGGGTATTTCCCGTCCCACTTTTGAGAGGAAACTGGAGAAATACGGAATTACTTTTGAACGAGAGTAACGGAGGGAATGATGAAAATCGTATCGGCAGAATTTGTTTTATCTGCTACCGAGCCAGCCCGGTATCCCGAAGAAGGCCTTCCCGAGATTGCCTTCGTCGGCCGGTCCAATGTGGGGAAGTCGTCCCTGATCAATACCCTGGTTCAAAGAAAGGGCCTCGCCCGGACGAGCAGCACCCCCGGATGTACACAGCTTATTAATTTCTTCACGATAAACAATCGGATATCTTTTGTCGATCTGCCCGGCTACGGTTTTGCCAGGGTACCCCCGGCGATCAAAAAAACCTGGGGTCCTATGGTGGAAACATACCTCAGGGAAAGAACAGACTTACGGCTCGTTGTTTTCATACTTGACATCAGAAGAGAACCCAGGGCGGAGGATGTTGACCTGATGAACTGGTTCAGATCCTACAATATTTCCCATATTTTCGCTCTCACGAAGATCGACAAGCTATCCAGATCCCAGGTAAAGATCCGGGAAAACGCCATAAAAAAACTCCTGGGGATAAATCCCCCCCCTGCTGAGATCGTTCTTTTTTCTGCGAAGACGGGAGAGGGGAAAGACAGGATCTGGAAAGTGATAAAAGAGATCCTGACTTGACACGAAAAGAATTGGGAACATCCATGATAATAGAAAGCATAATAATGAGTGGATGTCCCTGAATAACTATAAATATCATAAGGAGGATAAAATGAAAAAAACCGTTTGTCTTGCCATGTTATTTGGTTTTCTGATCACTTTCTGCGGTCTCGCCCAGGCGGCAGGTTCCCTTCAGGATATTATAAAAAAGGGCGTCCTGCGCGCAGGCGTGAAAGACCTCACCCCGGGATTTGCCCTGGAGAATGTCAAAACGGGTGAAATTAGCGGATATGACGTCGACATCGTCAAGGCGATCGCCCGGAAGCTTAATGTCAAGTTGGATATCATCCCTGTCGGAGATAAAGACCGAATTTCACGCCTGAAAGAGGGTGCTGTCGATATTCTGGCCGCAACCCTTACCAAAACCCCGGCCAGAGCTAAAGCGATCGATTTCAGTTACACCTATTTCGTTACCGGTCAAAAATTCCTCGTTAAAAAAGGCACGGTCCGAAAGCTCACCGATCTGAAAGACAAAAAAATCGGAACCGTAGCAGGAACAACATCGGAAGCCAATGTGCGCAAGGCGCTGCCGAAGGCAACGATTGCTCTTTTTTCCGACCATGTGCCGGCATTTCTGGCCCTCCAGAGGGGCGAGATTGCGGCCATCACCACGGACGAAGCCATTCTGGTTCCCATCCTGGCCAAGGCAGATCCTGGATTGTATGAGATTCCCGACATCACCATTTCAAAGGAACCCTATGGCCTGGGCATTCGCAAAGGAGATAAATCCCTGCGGAATTTTGTGAACAAGACACTTCTGGAGATGGAAAAAAGCGGGGAAGCAAAGCGAATCTACGATAAATGGTTCGGACCTGCGAGCCAGACGCCCATGAAACGGGCATTCAAGATAACCACTAAATAATGCAAATGTTCCGAAGGGGCAGGGCATGGGTTAAAAAAGGCACTTTGACGGGAATTTCCTGTCAATGTTGATGCGTTTTAATCTTTTGCGTAAAGTACAGAGAAGCAACCGTGAGGAAGGCGCCGATGATGAAGGGTAGCCGCCAGTTTATCAACCACAATGCGCCTCCGATAAGCGGAATTACTACTGCTGAAATATGGTTGATCGTGAAGCCGACGGCGGTGCTCTGTGATAAGTCTCCGGGGTCGGCCGTTTTCTGAAGATAGGTATTCAACCCGATGGCAAAGTTGAAGAAGATACTGTCAAGCACATACAGGATGATTGCCACCCAAACGTTTTCGATAAAGGCGTAGCCCAGAAACAGGACGAAGAGGCTGGCGCTTTCGAGCGAAAGAACCACGCGCTCGCCATATACATTGATTGCCCTTGAGATATAGCTGTTGGTCAGGTACGTGAGGGCATAATTAAGCACAAAAATACCGGCAATCGTACTGACGCCGAGTTTGTATTTTTCGACCAGAAGAAAAACGGCAAACACAATGAAAATCTGCCTGCGGGCTCCGCTCAGGAAGTTTAATGCATAGTAAAGCCAATACTTTCGGCGCAGGACGAGTTTATTCTGATGGTGGAGTCCCTGGTCATGAACCGGATTTTTCAAAAGCATATAGATGCCCGCAAATGAAACAAAGACACCCAGCAGCAGGAAGTTCATGCGATACGGCAAAATGAAAGAAAGCGCCCAGATAATAGTTCCCACGGCAATATTTGCCAGAGCCCCATATCCCCGCAACCGGGCAAATACAATCGGGGCTTCTTGCTTGTCGAAATACTGAACGGTGAGCGATTTGTTGGTGGTTTCAAAATAGTGAAAACCAATCGACATGATGACCGTTGTCATCAGCAAGCCCGGGAAAGTTGTAAAAAACCCGGTTGCCCCAATCCCGATCCCAAGCAGGACAACCGACCATGCCGATAGTCGATGTTCCTTCATGATCAACAATACATACATTACCATAAAGGTGAGGAAGCCCGGAATCTCACGCACCGCCTGTGCCAGACCGATCTGAAAACCGTCTACGCCTACGACTTCTTTGGCATAATTTGTAAATATAGCCAGCCATCCCTGCAATCCGGCGCTTGCGCATATCACAAGCACCATCAGGTATGTGTACATCGGATTGTTTTTAAATTGTTCCGTACGTTTTCCGTTCAAAAGAATCTCCATGCGGGAATACCCCGAAGCTTGTTGCGGGGTAGTTCATGTGTTTTATAAAAGAGTTCAATATCATCCTTGCTCCAGCACAATGATCAAGAATCCGGCAAGCATCAGCGTCGTGCCTACCAGTCTTTCCCGGAAGCCCGTTTCTTTAAAAAGAAAATGCCCGTATATCACGCCGATCAGGAGACTTAAGCGGCAAACAGCAACGGTGTACGCCACATTAGCAAGGCTCATGGCAACGGTATAGAAGATCACCGTGATGGCTGAAAAAAGTCCGGGCAGAACAGCGACTTTCAAGGACTCTTTGCAGATGCGGCCACCTGAGTGGACTTTGCCTATCTTGAAAATGACCGGACTTAGCACAATGAAAAATGCCAGATTGTATGTGACCCCGAAAAAAAGTGCAGACGAATGGTCAATGGCCTGCTTGCCGAAAGTGTTGGTAATTCCATAAAGGATGGCGACGATGATCATGAAGACAGAACCTTTTTCCCTCCCGATGGCCTTAAGCGGTTCCAGAAATCCTTTCCTCATTTCTTTCAGATTCAGAGTATAACTCCCGAGAGCAATCATCAGTATTCCGATGCCGCCCCATAAAGATACCAATTCACCAAACATCATGTAAGGGATAATGATCAGAAAGAGAGGTGTTAATGACAGGAACGGAACCGTAAGGCTAAGGGGAGATATTTTGATTGCTTTCATGTAAAGGATATATGCAATGATTTCAAACGGCAATGCGAACAAAAATGCTTTATAAAAATCTTCATTTAGAGATGGAACTGGAATAAAAAAGAGGCATGGCGACAGAAGCAGGACGACCACCAGTTGGCGTAGCCATGCGACGGTGTATTCATCATGCAGTTGTAAAGCTTTCTTTGTAAGGGCATCCCCGGTGCCACCCGCGACGGCGGCAATCAACGCCAGCAGTATCCATATATTTTCCATGTTTTTATCATTTATCTGATTCAGGCCTGATATTCAACTGCTTCTTTAATTCAAGCATCTGATAATTTTGAAAGACATACATTCTTTCTACAATTGGAAATCAATGACGATTAGCCTTACGCTCTTCCATTTCATTGACAATATCGCCCATCTTTAGTAATTCAATCGACGGATGATGAATTGATAATTTTGGAAAACATCAGAATCCACTCAAGTAAAATGACACGCAAGAGAAATGGGGACACACTGATCATGGTTGAAGAAAAAAATGAATCAAATGAAGAAATGAGTTTTGCAGAGTTGTTCGAAAAAACCGAGGTGCGAAGGGATTTTTTAGAGCCTGGACAAAAGATTGAGGCGACCATCGTAAAAATTTCCCAGGAATGGATATTCCTTGACCTGGGCGGGAAGAACGAAGGTTATCTGGACCGAAAGGAGTTTGCCGACGAAGAAGGTGTTCTGTCTGTAAAAGAGGGGGATAAGATCTCTGCCTATTTCCTCTTCTCCAAGGCAAATGAAAAACTCTTCACAACCCGGATCGGTGCGGGAAATTCTGCACGGAATCATATGGAAGAAGTCTGGAGAAGCGGGATTCCCGTCGAGGGTGTTGTCGAGAAAGAGATTAAAGGCGGATTCGAGATCAAGCTCGCCGGCGATATGCGGGGCTTCTGCCCTTTTTCCCAGATGGGCCTTCAGCGTATCGATAATGCGCAGGATTATATCGGTCGCCGCATGGATTTCAGAATAACCGAATTCGCAGAAAAAGGTAGAAATATCATCCTGTCAAGCCGGGCCATTTTGGAAGAGCAGCAGAAAAAAGACGGAGATGCCCTGAGGCTCACCCTCAATGAGGGGATGATGGTAACGGGGAAAATTGTTTCCATCAGGGATTTTGGCGCCTTTCTGGACATCGGCGGTCTCCAGGGGCTCCTGCCAGTATCGGAGATCGGATGGGATCGGGTAGAGGATATTCAGGAGCGTCTGTCTATCGGCCAGACACTGGATGTCGTCATAACGAAGCTGGATCGGGAGAACAACCGCATCAGCCTGTCTCTAAAACAGACGTTGTCCGATCCCTGGGATGAGGTATCGTCAAAATACACTGAAGGAACGCTCCATACGGGAACCGTTGTGCGTCTGACAATCTTCGGCGCCTTTGTCAAGCTGGGACCGGGAGTCGACGGGCTTCTCCATATCTCCAAACTGGGGAAGGGTCGTAGAATTGCTCATCCCCGTGATGCCGTCAAGGAAGGCCAGACGATCGAAGTCAAGATTGATTCAATAGACAAGGCTAAAAAAAGAATATCACTGTCCTTACCGTTAGTGGATTCGCAGGACAATATATCCGGCAAAAGTAAAATCAAAAAAGAACCCGAAGATGACTATCGCCAGTATGTTGATAAAGCCCCGACATCACTGGGATCTTTCGGCGATATTATGAAACGTAAGATGGAAAAAAGCAAAGAGTGATCATCAGGATATTCAAAATCTGGAGATTTGCTATTCTAAAAAATGGCAAAAATTTTCTGCTTTCCCGCTGCCCCCGGATAAATGTGCAGGCTGTATTTTGGCAGTTATTTGGATACAAGAAGAAATGGTAAAAACGTTAACTGTATGATTTCCCTTTCTTAGTAGCTTTATTTCAGAGACGGTGATAATGGAAGTGCAAATAGTCGGTGTTTATACTTAGGAGCCTTTAACCCATACTGAGGGCATCCTGATATGGATCATAATGAAGAAAAGAAGGAGGTTTGCTATGGCAGTTCCGATTAGTTCAATGGGCCGTGCGAAAATGTTTTTGCTTGTCCTGATCCTGGTGATATTTTTTGGTTCAGGTCACGCCATTGCGGCGCAGGTTGTATCATCCGGCGATCTTGCAAAAAAAGTGGACGAATACATGAGTGCCTGCGTCAAAGAAGGGAATTTCAGCGGCACGGTACTGATGGCACGAAAGGGCAAGATCCTGATCAGCAAAGGATACGGGATGGCCAATTCTGAGCTGAACGTGCGGAATTTACCTTCAACGAAACTTCGTCTCGGTTCCCTTACGAAACAGTTCACCGCCATGGCGGTCATGCAGCTTCAGGAAAGAAAACGTCTAAGCGTGCATGACCCGTTGAGTAAATATATTCCCGATTATCCGCAGGGCGACAAAATTACGATCCACCATCTTCTGACCCACACGGCAGGGATACCCAACTTCACGGACTTTCCGGAATACGGGGCTTACATGGTTAACCCGTCCCCTGTCCGAAAGACAATCGATCTCTTCAAAAACAGACCGCTGGATTTTACCCCTGGAGAAAAATTCAAATACAGCAACTCGGGCTACATCATACTGAGCTATGTGATCGAAAAGGCATCGGGCCAGTCTTATGAATCTTTCGTGTCGGAAAATATTTTCAAACCGCTCAACATGAAAAACTCGGGATACGATCATCAAGAGATCATACTCAAGAATCGCGCCTCGGGTTACGGTCTCACCGATGAAGGCCTTATGAATGCTCCTTACATCGATATGTCCATTCCCAGCGGCGGAGGAGCCCTGTACTCAACGGTCGGGGACATGTACCTCTGGGATAGAGCCCTTTATAAAGAAGCACTGGTGAGCCGAGCATCCCTCGATGCCATGTTTACACCGCATAAGGATGGCTACGGTTATGCGTGGATCATTGCAAACCTGAACGGCCGCAAGATCATTACCCACAATGGATCCGTCAACGGATTTGTGACTCACATTGCGCGGTATGTGGATGATGACGCCTGCATTGTTATCCTGAGCAACATCGAGAATTCTCCCATCAACGAGATCAGCAGGGACCTGAAGGCGATTCTTTTTGGGGAGAAATATGAGATTCCGAAGGTACACAAGACCGTCTCCATCGATACGGCGATCTACGACGCCTATGTGGGTCAATACGAAGTAAACCCCAAGTTTGTTCTTTCGGTGACGAAAGAAAGGGATTGTCTTTTTATTCAGGGGACGGGTCAGGGAAAAATCAGACTCTACCCGGAGTCGACAATGAAATTCTTCATGAAATTGGTAGCAGGGGAGGTCACTTTTGTGAAAGACGGAAAAGGTGAGGTGATACAACTCGTCATTCGACAATTCGGACAGAACGCGCCGGCAAAAAAGATCCGGTGATCTTAACGGTTATTTCCTCTATAATTATGGTATGAATGACGGAATGTTGAAAGGGTTATGCATTTTAATCGGGACATGAGCAAAGATTCCGCAAATACGCCTGATCGTTTTCTTTTTCATCTTGAAAGCGTCTTTTTCATCAGCCTTCACGATGCTCGCGAAATCATCAGCAATTTTCACCAGGAAATGCGGCATGGACTGGCAGGGGGGGGGAGTTCTCTCAAAATGATCCCCTCCTTTGTTGGCCGTCCAAAGGGCACAGAAAAAGGGAGATTTCTCGCCCTGGATCTTGGCGGAACGAACATCAGGGTCCTGGCGGTGGAGCTTGATGGAAACGGAAACACCGCGATTGCAGCGGTCAGCAAATTTGTCGTTCCCCAGGAGGTGATGTGCGGGACTGGCGAAAAACTCTTTGATTTTATTGCTGATTGCATTCAATTATTTTTCAAGGAAAATAATATCTGCACACAACAGGCGTATGACCTTGCCTTTACCTTCTCTTTTCCCGTGGAGCAGAGTTCTATTGCCTCCGGAAAACTCATCGGATGGACAAAAGGGTTTACCGCCTCCGGCGTGGAGGGCAAAGACGTTGTGGCGTTGCTCTCGGAAGCCTTGAAGCGCAAGGAATCAGAATTTATCCATGTGGCGGCGTTGGCGAATGATACCGTTGGAACGCTTGTGGACAAAAGCTATACCGATCCATCCTGCGATATGGGAGTGATCCTCGGCACGGGGACAAACGCCTGCTATCCGGAAAAGATCGCCCATATCC
>JBAWYD010000022.1:0-25138 GCA_037143735.1 Deltaproteobacteria bacterium | reverse complement strand
CAGAACCGGTTTTTTAATCGAGGCGGCGCCGATTATCAACCCGGCGATCCCGCCGATCTCGAACCCCCCCACTTTCGCCAGGACATCGAGGGCATCGGATGGATCAGGTCTGTTTACCGAAATGGCTTTTTCAATCACAGAGACCTTGTTTAAAAACTGTTCCTCATCGATGCCCGTTCCGTGTCCCGTGACCTCGGCCACAGGCGACCCGCTGAACACAGATACAATGGCGCTGCTGGGCGAGGTGTTGCCGATCCCCATATCCCCCGTTCCGAAAAGATCCGTCTCGGCAGCCAGGTCCAGAGCAGTCTCAATCCCGCCTTCCAGAGACCTTAAGGCCTCATCCCGAGTCATGGCCGGCCCTTCCGCCATATTCCTTGTGCCATTCCCGACGCGCCGCGAAAGAATCTTCTTCCCACGGACCAGTTCATCCAGATCGCCGGCGACCCCCATATCCACGACCACCACCCGTGCGCCCGCAAGCCTGGCAAGGGCATTGATACCCGCCCCGCCCTGCACAAAGTTGTGCACCATCTGAACGGTTACCTCCTGGGGGTATTTACTCACCCCTGAGGCCACGACACCGTGATCGCCCGCCATGGTTACAATCGTTTTGCGGCCAACCGGCGGTTTCATGGAACCGGTGATTCCTGCCAGGTCTTCCGCCAGATCCATCAGGCGGCCGAGGGCCCAGTAAGGCATGGTCAGTTGTTCAAGTCTTGCCCTCGCCCGGGCCCGGGCTTCTGTCTGTTGAGGCTCAATTTTTTTAATGGTTGATTCAAGTAAATTCATGTCCTTATCTCTCCCTTCATATTCAGGGGAAGGCCGCTCACCATAAATACGACAGCATCCGCACGACCTGCCATGATCTGATTACAGCGTCCCGCGAGGTCACGGTAACGTCTCGACAGGGCGTTATCGGGAACGATGCCCATCCCGATTTCATTGGTAACAAAAATAACCGTCCCGGAAATCGCACCGCAGGCATCCAGTATATCCCGGCAACGCTCGACGATGTCCTCTTCACGGATATCTTTCTTCTGTAATTCCGCTTGATACATAAGATTGTTCACCCACAACGTCAAACAGTCAATAAGAATAACGGCGCTTCCCTTCGCCCTGGTCAGGGCCGCCTCTAAATCCGTTGTTTCCTCGATGGTCTGCCAGTTGCCGGCGCGACGCGCCTCCCTGTGTTTCCGAATGCGTTCTTCCATCTCCTCATCGACAACGGGACAGGTGGCGATATACGTCCGGTCTTCGGCCATGGATTCTGCGATCTGCTGGGCATAGATGCTTTTGCCGCTTCTGCTGCCGCCGGTGATGAGAATGATTCTGGCCATTCGGTCTATCTCCTGCCTTCTGTCAGATGAATCTGCCCTGTCTCACTCAGGCCTGTAAGGATGCCGCCGCTGTCATACAGCTCAATGGTCGTCACCGAAGCGGGTTTCACCGTGAACAGGATATACTGCCAGGGTTCAAGCTTCAGGAAGTGGCAAATCATGGTCCGGATGATGCCGCCATGGGTGCACAGAAGAATCGTATCCGCGGGATCATGACTTAGCCGTTCGGCAACGAATCGGACCCTTTCCAGAAAATCCCCGATGCTTTCACCTCCAGGAAAAGCAAAGACAGGGTCAAAAGCACCCCAGCGCCTCACCAGATCGGGGGAGGATTTTGCGATTTCGTCAAAGCTCATTCCCTCCCACTGCCCGAAATCGATTTCCCGCAGATTATGATCGATCTCCATCCTGATTTCCCGCGATTCCAGAACGGCCGCAGCCGTTTCCATACATCGTGCCATGGGGCTGCAGAGGCAATGGTCGAACACCCGGTCATGCAGAAACATTTTCATCACACCGGCCTGCCGTCGCCCCCGCTCGCTCAGGGGAAAATCCGTGCTGCCGACGTAACGATTGAGATACGCCTCGCCTGTTTCACCATGCCTTAAAAGCAATAATTTCCGCGCCATAAACCCCAATAAAAAATCCACAGACCAAACTTTCCGATCCGTGGATGCCGTTTTTCACCATCGGTTGACCTGGCTTTGACGGCACCTCGCCCAGGTCAAAACCATCTTGTCTGCACAGGCAGGTCTTCTGACTTCCGGATCATTCTACTTGCCGCGCCTTCCCATCTTATTTAAAGAAAGTGGCGTTTGCAGCGTTCGTCCCCGGTTACAGCGGCGGGCCCGTGGCGGATTTGCACCGCCTTCCCTTGCGTCCATCCGGACTTCCCGTGATTTTGAGATCAGGTAGCACAGGTAACGGAGACTTGTCAAGCCATGATATGGCATCGGCGGAATCGATCCCCTTCCGTGACAAACACAGGGGAATATGTGTGAAAATAGTTGCTGTCGGAAACGGTCATACCAAGCTTCGGAATCAGTACGGGAGGCCGTTTAATGATAACCGACAATGCCATCATTAGAATTGTCTTGACTTTTATTAAAATGAGCATAGCATAATCCGCACAGTGTAATAGACATCACTGAAAAAGTTGATGATCTTTCTTCCCATATAGGGAAATCAAAGTAATTGTTGAAGCCCCGTCCATTACAGTGAGACGGGGCTTTTTGTTTTTAAGATGGAAAAAATGAAGAATCATTGAAAATCAGCGTTTCAGAAAAGGAGGGGCTACATTGAATATACACTTAATCGAACATTCGAATAATTTTGCCAAGCTGCAGGATAATGTATGGGAAAGCGGCTGGTGGAGTATCGACGAAAGGAGAGCTCAAGAACTGGTAGGGGGTGAAATTTACTTTCATAAAAAACGACAGGAACCTTCTTTTTATGGCGGAACCATACTTGGATACAGGGTTGAGGCCGATGGGCAGTATCAGGGAAGGATAATTTTCAAACTCCAGCATAGTCCATCCTGTAGAAATGTCAGGACAGATAAATCCGGCTGGTCCAAGGAGATGAAGATAATAGGGCTGGAACAGGGATAGCCTGTGGAATCCGCTCCCGTTCAGATCGCTGAGAAGGAGGAGGGGCGTTTCACTCAGATCTGATATAATTTCGACAATGGGGACAGAACACCCTGTTGGTCGAGTCGCAATAAGAATCTTCCGCTTTACATATCGGGCAGTAATAGATGCTTCCGGAACCGGGTGGTGCCGGGAGAGACTTGCCGCATAATGGACAGACACTTACATCTTTCTTGATCAATTCCCCACAGAAGGGACATTTTTGCATTATCATGCTTTGTCATTACTCCCCAGCACGTGGACAACTTTGTGTTTGTAAAGTTCCTCCAACGAATCGCGGGCCGGACCCAGGTATTTCCTCGGATCGAATTCGTCCGGCTTTTCATAAAATACTTTTCTGATCGCCGCCGTCACGGCCAGTCTGCCGTCGGAATCGATGTTGATTTTGCAGACCGCCGATTTTGCCGCCCTGCGGAGCTGTTCCTCGGAAACGCCCGCCGTATCCTCAAGTCTTCCTCCGTATTTGTTAATGTCATCGACAATGTGTTGCGGTATGGAAGACGCGCCGTGCAGTACAATGGGGAATCCGGGGATTCTTCTTTCTATCTCATCGAGGATATCAAAGCGAAGCGGGGGTGGCGTTTCGCCCGGCTTCACCTTGAATTTAAACGCCCCGTGGGACGTGCCGATGGAAATGGCCAGGGAATCCACGCCGGTGCGTTTGACAAAATCCTCCACTTCCTCGGGCCTGGTATAATGGGCATGTTCCGATGAAACATCATCTTCAATCCCTGCAAGAACGCCCAGTTCTCCTTCGACGGTCACATCGTGCCGGTGTGCAAAATCGACCACCTGTTTCGTGAGCTTGATATTTTCTTCGTAAGGCAGATGGGAGCCATCGATCATCACGGAGGAAAACCCTGTTTCAATGCAGGATTTCGCCAGCTCAAACGAGTCGCCGTGGTCAAGGTGCAGGACAATGGGGATGGCATGTCCCGATTGTTTTGCCACCTCAACCGCTCCTTGCGCCATATACTGCAAAAGCGTCTGATTGGCATATTGACGGGCCCCTTTGGAAACCTGTAGGATCACCGGCGATTTTGTTTCAACGCAGGCGGCTATGATGGCCTGCAACTGCTCAAGATTGTTGAAATTAAATGCAGGGATGGCATACCCCCCCTGCATCGCTTTATGAAACAGCTCTTTCGTGTTCACCAAACCCAACTCTTTGTAATGTACCATGATGACATGTCCTTTCTATCTGTGCCCTTTCATTGGAATCCCCGCCGCTTCAAATGCGTCGATCGCGATCGTCGCGGCCTCTTTTACAATCCTTTGCAGATGCCCCTCACTCACGAAGCTTTCCGCATACACCTTGTAAATGTCCTCCGTACCCGACGGGCGGGCGGCAAACCACCCGTTTTCGGTAACGACCTTGAGTCCCCCGATGTCGGCATTGTTTCCGGGCGCACGGGTTAGCTTGGCCACAATGGCGTCTCCGGCCAGCGTTTCGGCCGCAATCATATCAGGAGAAAGTCTTTTGAGCGCCGCCTTCTGTTCGGGTGTGGCCGGGGTGTCAATGCGGAGGTAGAAGGATTTGCCGAATCGTTCTTCGAGTTCCCTGTAGGTCTCGGCGGGGTCCCTGCCGGTTTTGGCCATGATCTCGCAGGCCAGCAGATCCATGATGATGCCGTCTTTGTCCGTCGTCCATACCGTGCCGTCTTTTCTCAGAAAAGACGCTCCGGCGCTCTCCTCCCCTCCGAAACCGCAGGAACCGTCGATGAGGCCGTCCACGAACCATTTGAAACCCACGGGAACTTCGGAAAGCCGCCTCCCGAGGTCCGCGGCCACACGGTCGATCATGGCTGTGGAAACCAGCGTTTTTCCCACCGCTGCATCCTGTCGCCATCCCGGCCGGTTCCGAAAGAGGTAATGGACGACGACAGACAGGTAATGGTTGGGATTCATGAGCCCCGCTCCCCTGGTGACGATGCCGTGACGGTCCACGTCCGTGTCGTTGCCGAAGGCGATGTCGAAATTGTCCTTCAACCGGATCAGTCCCGCCATGGCATAGGGCGAGGAACAGTCCATCCGGATTTTTCCGTCTATATCCACGGTCATGAAGGAGAATGTGGGATCGACGATTCGGTTCACCATCTCAAGGGCAAGACCGTAACGTTCGGCGATGGGATCCCAGAAGTCCACCGCCGCCCCGCCGAGGGGGTCCGCACCTATTTTAAGTCCCGACCCCGCAATTGCTTCCATGTCAAGGACGCTCTGAAGATCCTCCACATAGGGCGTCACATAGTCGTATTCATGGATCGATTCCGACTTCAGCGCCCTTTCAAAAGGCAGCCTGCGTACGGTCTCAATCCCCTGCATAAGGATTTCATTTGATCTCTCTTCGATCATCCTGGTTATCCCCGTATCCGCGGGCCCGCCTTCAGGCGGGTTGTACTTGAATCCGCCATCTTCGGGCGGGTTGTGGGAAGGGGTGATGACCACACCGTCGGCAAACCCGCTTTTCCTGCCCCGGTTATACGTCAGAATCGCATGAGAAATGACCGGCGTCGGGGTGTACCGGAGCCCTTTCTGGATCATCACGTCAATACCACAGACTGCAAAGACCTCGATGGCCGTGGCCATCGCCGCTTCGGACAGGGCATGGGTATCCATGCCCATGAACAGGGGGCCAGCAATCCCTTTTGATTTTCTGTATTCGCAGATGGCCTGGCCGATCGCAAGGACGTGTCCCTCGTTGAAGCTGTTTCTGAGGGATGAACCCCTGTGGCCTGAGGTTCCGAAAGCAACTCTCTGAGCAGGATCGGAAGCGTCGGGTCTGCGGGTGTAATACGCGGAGACAAGCCTCGGAATATTGGCAAGAATGGATCTCGGCGCCGGCTTGCCGGCGAGTTCGTGGACGTTCATCTGAGTTCAATAATCTCCATTCGGTTATTTGCCTTCGGATTCTTCGACGATGGCCCTTCCGTCAGGATAGCAAGAGTTCCCTCCACCTCGTGGGATTGAAGCCAGTCCTTCACATAGGCATTCCAGTCTTCGGGATGATCGGGTTCATGTGCCGGATAGACCCCGGCGGTGAATTGAAGCCGCTGGCACGTCGCTTCCTGGGAACTCACCCCCACAATCCACACCGGGAGTCTGAATCTTGCGATGGACCTTGCCGTTGCGCCGCTGTGGGTCGGGACAAATACGGCCGCGGGGGAGATGCGCTCCAGCGCCGCCTCAACGCTCAAAGCGATCAGATCCGTAATGCTGACAGGGTCCGTGCGGCGGTGTCTTCGAAGAGCCTCCTTAAGTCCGTGGCTCCGGCGGTGCGGTTCCGTCGCGGCGGCAATCTTTGCCAGCATGGCCACAGCCTCCACGGGATACTTGCCCATGGCCGATTCCTCTGAAAGCATGACGCAGTCCGTGCCGTCAAGCACCGCGTTGGCCACATCGGTCGCCTCCGCCCGGGTGGGACGCCGGTTGCCCGTCATGGACTCCAGCATCTGCGTGGCTGTGATAACTGGTTTCCCCGCCCTGTTTGCGCTGTGCATGAGACGCTTCTGAACAACGGCAATCTGCTCGATGGGAATTTCCACGCCAAGGTCTCCCCGGGCGATCATGATGCCGTCCGCCGTCTTAAGTATATCGTCTATGTGTCCGAGGGCCGTTGAGCGTTCAATTTTCGCGATAATGAAGGGATGATACCCCCATGCGGCTGCCGATTCCCTCACGGCTGTAATGTCCGCGGCGTTTTCAACAAAGGACTGACTGACCGCATCCACCCCCTGTTCAAGGGCAAATTTCAGGCATTCGCGGTCGTGATCGGTGAAGGCGCTGATTCCGAGATCGATGCCGGGCAGGTTGAGACCCTTGCGGGAACGCAATTCGCCGCCCACGAGGACCCGGCAGATGACTTCCTGCTCCTCCACTTTCAAGGCTTCAAGCTGGATGAGGCCGTCATTCAGAAACAGGGTATCGCCGGGCTTCACCGCCTGGGGAAGCCCGGAAAAGCTCACCGATGCTCTTGCGGAATCTCCGACGATGTCCTGTGTCGTCAGGGTGAACAGGTCTCCCGGTTGAAGTTCCACCGGTTCATCCGCCAGCCTGCCGATCCTCATCTTCGGACCGGGCAGATCCGCCATGACGGCGATTCGTTGTCCCGCGTCGCGGGCTGCGGCGCGGATGTTTTCGATGACCTGCTTGTGGCCGCTGAAATCGCCATGGGAAAAATTGAGGCGGGCCACATTCATCCCCGCCTTTATCATTGCTTTCATGACGTCCCGCGATTCCGATGCAGGTCCGATGGTTGCCACAATCTTGGTTTTATGCTGTGGAAGCTGCATGGTGATCCCTCTTTCTGCGGTATGAGTTAAAGTTTTTTCCAACGGAGGCAAAATAGCGGAATTGCTGAAGAATGTCTTCATCAATCATCTCCGCCGTGAATGATTACATGGTATTTTTCCCACTCCGTTTACTACCACAATTTATCACTGTTTACGAAAATAAATTTTATTAAACAGCTTTCTTCCCGATCTGTTCCTCAGGAGTCTATCATATTATCTGCTCGACTCAATGAATTAACCTTGCATTTCCATAAAGTATCATTTACTGATAATATCAGTTCATGTGTGGAGCATGTTTGTTTTTGCCAAATTACAGAAAAGTTGACCGCACAAACCAAAGTATGGAAAGTTAGGTTTTTTTGCAAAAACAGGCTGCCAGCCGAGTATTTCGGCAAAATTTCAAATGGTTCCCTGTGGGAACCCAATACAAAGGAGTGGTAAAGATGTCAGAAGGAAAAGTTAAATGGTTTAATGATTCAAAAGGGTTTGGCTTCATCGAAGAGGACGGCGGCAAGGACGTTTTCGTGCATCATTCAGCAATCCAGGCAGATGGTTTCAAATCACTGGCCGAGGGTGATCGCGTAAGTTTTGATGTTGTTAAAGGCGCCAAAGGTCCGGCTGCGGAAAATGTCCGTAAGCTGTAAAACCTGAGTTTCATTTTGCATTTAGAAGCTCCTCCCACAATGGGGGGAGCTTTTTTTGTGTATAACCACCTGCCCTTGAATCGTTCCTCCGGGTTTTTATTAATGGTGCCGAGGCCGGGACTTGAACCCGGACGGGTTGTGCCCACTACCCCCTCAAGATAGCGTGTCTACCAGTTTCACCACCTCGGCACATATGGATTCCGGATCAAGTCCGTAATGACAAAGAGTTGACTGTATCCCCGCTTCTGCGGTGATGACAGTTTAAAATCTATTTCTGCGGGACGGTCTGCGGTTTCTGTTCTCCTGCCCCCGTTGTCTGATCCGCTGCCGGGGGAACAGCCTGCTGCTGCGTCTGAGGCACGGCTTTGTCCATCACGGACGGTTGCTTGTGAAGCGAAAAGTATGAAAGCGACAGGGCGGTCAACATAAAAATAGTGGCAATGGCCGTTGTCATCTTACTCAGGAACGTACCGGGACCGCTGCTCCCGAAAACGGTCTGACTTGATCCGCCGAAAGCGGCGCCCATGCTCGCTCCCTTGCCTGCCTGCAAAAGAACAACCAGAATCAACACGACACAGACAACGATATGTAAAATGGTAATAAATATGTTCACGTTATAAATTCTCCTAAATATATTCCGATATCCTTGAATTTTCCTTTTCCGGATCAAGTCCGGAATGACAATAAAGTGCTATTTTCGTGGGAATGACATGGTATTCATCCCAATTAAAATTTTATAATCCGGATGAACGAATCAATATCCAGGCTGGCCCCTCCCACCAGAACACCGTTAATATCCCGTTCGCCCATGAGAACGCTGATATTTTTCGGATTGACGCTTCCCCCGTAGATGATGGGAATGTCTCCCGCCACATGTTCGCCGTAAGTCGCATCCATCAAATGACGAATAAATGCGTGTATTTCCTGGGCCTGCTCCGGTGTTGCCGTTTTTCCCGTTCCGATCGCCCATACCGGTTCATAGGCAATCACGAGCCGCCTTATATCATCCCCGTTTAAATTATTCAATCCCTCTTTTATCTGTCTCTCAATAACGCTGAAAGTACGGTCTTCCTCCCGCTCGTCAAGGGTTTCCCCGATACAGAATATGGGTTTCATACCGGATGCGAGTGCGATTTTGATCTTGGCGTTGATGACCGCATCTTTTTCACCGAAGAGGTTCCGTCTTTCCGAATGACCGATGATAACATACCGGCATCCAGCATCTACCAGCATGCGGGCACTCACCTCGCCAGTATATGCGCCTTCCGCCTTATCGCTCAGGTTCTGTGCGGAAAGATGGATATGTGACCCCTTAAGCGCTTCCGCCACGGGATACAGGGCGGTAAAGGGCGGGGCAATGATCACATCCCGGTCATCCAGCCCGGCGACCAGGTTTTTCAATTGATTCGTAAAATCAACGGCCTCCCGGATTGTCTTGTTCATTTTCCAGTTGCCGGCGATAAAGGGCTTTACCATGCTATCCTCCGAAACCCTTCCTGGCAATGTAGATGGCCAGGTCCCTCATTCTGCACGCATATCCGCTCTCATTATCATACCAGGCAAATACCTTGACGAAGCACCCATCAATCACGTTCGTCAGCGGCGCATCCACGATGGACGAGTACGGGCTGCCCGTAAAATCGATGGAGACCAGTTCTTCCTCGCAAAACGCCATGATGCCCTTCAATCTGCCTTCCGATGCCGCCTTCATGGCGCTGTTCACCTCTTTGATCGTAACGGATCTTCCGACCTCCACGGCAAGATCCACGACGGATACATTGGGGGTCGGGACCCTCAGCGCCAAACCGCCGAGCTTTCCTTTCAGATCGGGAATCACCTCGGCTACGGCTATTGCCGCTCCCGTCGATGTGGGAACGATGGACATGGCGGCTGCACGCCCTCTGCGGAGATCGCTGTGGGAACCATCGAGAAGTCTCTGATCCATGGTATAGGCATGCACGGTTGTCATCATACCCCTGACGATCCTGAATTCATCGTGGAGCACTTTGGCCACGGTGGCAAGACAATTCGTGGTGCAGGAGGCGTTGGATATGATATGGTGTTTTGCCGGATCATAGGAATCTTCATTAACGCCCATGACAAAGGTTCCGTCGATTCCCTTGCCCGGCGCCGCCAGAATGACTTTTTTTGCACCGGCCGTCAGATGCCCCGAAAGCTCATCTTTATTCCTGAATCTCCCTGATGATTCAAGGGCAATATCAACGCCCAGTTCCTTCCAAGGAAGGTCGGAGAGATTCGACATCACACGGGTGATGGCGATCTTCTTATCATTCACCAGCAGGCTGTCGCCGTTTATGGCAATCTCCGCATTGATCTTGCCGTGAACGGAATCATACTTGAGAAAGTGGGCCAGGATATCCGGTTTGGCCCTCGAATTGATAGCAACAATATCAATGTCATCATATCCGAGACACGCCCTGACAATATATCTGCCGACTCTGCCGAAGCCATTGACGCCCACTTTAACGCCCATGATTGACCTCCCTTTTCAAGTTTTGGAAATCCCGGTGTTTCGGAAAATCATACGCCTGTCATGGATCTGTCGAAATTCTGTTCTATCTGTTCCTGCCCACATTCACCCGGTCGCAATAAACCGCCACAGGGCACCTGCTGCAGAATGGGGATACGGGAAAGCAAACATGCCGGCCAAATGCAACCATCAGGGTGTTGTAGCGAGCCCAGTATTTGTTAGGCAACTTGGCTCTGAGGGCATATTCCGTTTCTTCAGGGGTTTTCGTCCTCACATAGCCCAGACGGTTGGAAATCCTGTGGACATGGGTGTCCACACACAGGCCTTCCTTATTGAATCCAAGTGTGAGAACCAGATTGGCCGTCTTCCTCCCGACCCCTCTTAAAGTCAGCAATTGATCGATGCTGTCCGGAACCTTTGAATCGAAACGCCCGATCAATTCCCTGCAGATTTCAAGGATCGCTCTTGATTTAATCCGGTAAAAGCCAACAGGATATATCGCCTGAATGATCTCTTCCTCGGAAAAATTCACCATATCTTCCGGTGTAGCGGCCAGGGACAGAAGTCTTCCCGCGGCTTGTGCCGTCACTTCATCTTTCGTTCTCGAACTGAGGACCGTGGAAATAAGAATGGGAAACGGCCCCCTGTTTTCCTCCGCCAGAGATGTAACGATGGGAAGTTCCCAGTCGCCCAGCTCTTTTTCTAAAATCTGTACGACATCCGTGATGTTCGCATCGTGCATGGGTTATGGCTGTTAATCGTATCCTTCTTCGTTTGCAAGCATATCAAGATGCAGCGTGGCAATATCTTCAACATCCAGATTCGCCTCTTCCTTGGTTTCCCTGAAATCAACCATTTTTATATACCGTTTGCACACGTTGCAGACATCAACGCGGTATCTCTCATCCCCTTCAATTGTGAAGTAGGCCAGTGTCTGCTGTTCGTCATTACCGCAGAAAGGACAGGTTATGCGCTTGAAATGCCATTCAAAACCGCACTGATTGCAGAAGAGGTAGCGAACGCCTTCCTCTTCCTTGATTTCTCCGATCTTGGGCTCCTTGCCGCAGATCGGGCAATACCCCTCGGACCAGCCTGCCTCCGTTACGGTTTTTCCGTACTTCTCCACCACTTTCTCCATGGCAGGCCTCAGGCTTTCTTCAAGAAACAGATCCACAAGATCAAAGACATCGTCCTCGGAATCTTCCGAATCTTCCGAATCTTCCAATTCATTTAATGATTCATCCTGAAGGGAATAAAAGGAATCGCGAACCATTTTTTCAAAATCAACGGAACCATCTTTAATTTTTTCAATAATCTCATTTGTCTCACCCGGAACGCGCTTTTCTGCAATCCCCAGGAGGGCGAGGAAGTATTGCCTGGGTTCTGTGAGGTCGCAATCTTCAGAAGACAAATCAACAAGGGGCAATCCGCCGGTAATTTTCGTCTCTATGAGCCTGTCGTCGATGGGGAAGATTATCTTTTTCATCTTACGCCGGTATTCTTCTCTGAGAATCATTATCTCTCCCAAAATATCCAGCAGGTCACTGTAATGGGGGGTCGCACTTTTATACTTCTCGATAGTTTCCAGTGTATCCTTCAACATTTTAGCCATTCAATCAGCTCTCCTTCGTGTTGCAAATTTACTTTATCGGCTGATCTATATATCCTTTCAAATGCAACTTCAAGCAATAATTTTGATGGGGTACCCTTTAAGCGTCGTGGGCGCTCCGCCTGTATCAGGTTGATAAGTGGTTAATGTTATGGTATCAGAGATATCATGATGGATAATTTTGTAAACGGGTTGTCTGCATATCTGCAGGGGGCTTCTTATTTAGCGTTTTTTGCCGCCTATCTCGGAGGGGTGCTCGTCAGCTTCACGCCCTGCGTTTACCCGGTTATCCCCATTACGGTTGCATTCATCGGCGCTCACGGCAGTGCTTCAAAAATGAAAGGCTTTGTCCTTTCCGTGATCTACGTCCTGGGCATGTCTCTGACATATACGGTGCTGGGCGCCATTGCCGCTTTATCCGGCAGGCTGTTCGGACAGATCCAGACAAACCCGTGGACGTATTTCATCGTTGCCAACATCTGCATCCTCATGGGGTTATCCATGCTGGAAGTCTTCACGCTGCCCGTAAGGGTTCCGGGGTTTCTCACCAGGATGCAGCCCCGTAAAAAGGGAATCGCAGGCAGTTTTTTCATCGGGGCTGTTTCAGGCCTGGTCATGGGCCCCTGCACCGTCCCCGTATTTGCGGCCCTTCTGAGCTATGTTGCCACGAGCCAGAACCTTATTCTCGGGATGGCTCTTCTTTTTATTTTCGCCTTCGGAATGGGCACCCTGCTTATTTTAATCGGAACGTTTACCGGTCTATTAACCGGCATGCCGAAATCCGGCGCCTGGATGGTCAGTATAACCCGCCTGTCGGGATGGCTTCTCCTCGCCGTGGGAGAATATTTTCTCATCAAGGCGGGCGGATTCTGGATCTGAGGAGATAAACTTGAAAAATATGAAAACTTCGTTTTTCTTACCCCGATATGCCGTTTTGAGTTGCATGGCGCTGATAGTGATATTTGCCCTTTCGTGCTCCGACACGCGACCGCGGGAGGTGGTGAAGAAGACGACAGACGCGGCGGCACCGGATTTTTCTTTGAAAATGCTGTCGGGAAAGACTTTTAAATTGAGCGGCCAGAAAGGAAAGCCTGTTCTGCTGATTTTCGTTACCACCTGGTGTCCCTCGTGCCGTTCCGAAATCCCTCACTATAAAGACATTTACGAAACATACGGCAGGAGAGGACTTGAAGTGGCGATGATCGATATTCAGGAACCGGGGGTAACGGTGTCTCGCTTTGCATTCCGGAATCATATCCCTTTCGAAATCCTGCTCGACGAGCAGGGGGGTGTCGCCGGTTCATACGGCATCGTGGGCGTACCGGCCATGGTTCTCATCGACAAAGGCGGCAAGATACTAAGCCAGGATTACATGGCCATAGACATGCTTTTGGAGACGACTCTCGGGAAAAAATAAGGAGTAAGGAATATGGCCGTGCACCAACCCATGGAAAATCTATACATCGTGGATCTGGATCAACCCCTGGAGGGATTCTACAACTTCCTCAGCAGCTGGGTCTATATGAGGGACGGCATTACCCTGGCAGTGGATCCCGGCCCCCGCTCCACCATCCCCGTTCTTGTGGACGCCCTGAAAAGGCTGAAGGTAAAGAAGCTGGACTACATCCTTCTAACCCATATCCATATCGATCACGCGGGCGGCACGGGAGTGCTGGTAGAACACTTCCCCGATGCGAAGGTCATCTGTCACCCCAAGGGGATCCGCCACATGGTTGATCCTTCCAGGCTGTGGGAGGGATCCCGCAAGTTTCTCGGGAAAGTGGCGGAAGTCTATGGTGAAATTGCCGCCATTCCCGAAAAGAACATCAGCTACAAAAATCCCATCGATATCGGGGGAGAGGTCATTAACGTGTTTGAAACCCCCGGTCACGCCATAAACCACCTCTGCTATCAGATCGGGAATCTCCTGTTTTTGGGAGAAGTGGCGGGAATTAACTATCCCTTAAACGATGCCCTGTACCTCCGCATCGCTACGCCGCCCCCCTTTATATACGAGATCTACCGGAATTCCCTGGAAAAGGCAGCTTCCCTCAATGTCGCCCACGTATGTTTCGGCCATTACGGATACCGGAAGGAAGTGAAGGATGTATTCGACACAGCCCTTGACCAGCTGGACAACTGGATGGCCACGGTGGAAAGGCACTACAAGGCGGGAGGGGAATTTAACGAAGGAAAAATTTACGAGGATCTGCTGAAAAACGACCGGGGGTTGTCCCCGTATTATTCCCTTCCCCTGGATGTGCAGTCCCGGGAAAAGATCTTTTCTATGAACAGCATCCGGGGAATGTGGGATTACCTGAAGGAGAAGGAAAAGGAAAACAAACCGACCTAAAACCAGGCGTCCAGCCTGTGGAGACCAGCATCCCCCGCCTGGCGGACGGGTATCCTGTATAAAAAACAATTCTTCCTGTCTTTTCTATATTGTCTCGTCGGGGTGATGGTCGGCCATGTTTATCGTTCACCCTTGAGTTTTTTTATAATCATGCCCCCCCTCCATGCCTGATAAGTATGCAACCCATTTCTTCAAGAACCTTGATCAGTTCTTTTCGTCTCATCTATGCAACAACCGGCATTTCTTCCACTTTTTTGATATGAGGTACTTCACCTATCACAAAATGATGAACCCGTAAAAAGTGATTGTTTGTCGTCAATTTATCCTTGACAAGGATGACCTTGATCACTATATTCCCAAACAGAAATATAGTGGGGGAATATCCATGAAAGAATTTATCAAGGTCATGAAGGCGCTTTCCGACCCGAACCGGGTGAAACTCTTGAAAATACTTCAGCAGAAAGAGCTGTGCGTCTGTGAAATTCAGGCAGCTCTTGGAATCGCCCAGCCGACAGTATCCAAGCATTTGAAAGTTTTGGAGAGTGCCGGACTGGTAGGTCGCAGAAAAGAAGGCCTTTGGGTTAATTACACTCTGACGGACGGAGGCAGCCCGTATGCCGCCACACTTCTGGGAAACCTGAAATACTGGCTTTCCGATAACGCGGAAATCAGGGCGATCGCGGAGAAAATATCCGCCATCAAGCGCGAGGAGATATGCAGAAGAATCTGAATTCTTCTATTATATTACCATTAATGAATATGTAATCAAGGAAACCTTATGAAAGAATGGACTAAATTTGCCCTTATCGTTGCGGCGTTTTTTGCCGCTTATTATATCCCATGGGATCACCCCGTCATCCGACAGTCTGGGCTCGAATCTTTCATGATGCTCCAGGAGTACGCCCGGGAGCACGTTCTGACATGCCTTATTCCCGCGTTTTTCATTGCCGGGGCCATCGCCGTATTCGTCTCCCAGGCATCGGTCCTGAAATACTTCGGAGCCGCAGCCAATAGAATTCTATCCTACTCAGTTGCCTCCATATCGGGGACGGTTCTGGCCGTCTGCTCATGCACCGTTCTGCCTTTGTTTGCGGGGATCTACACACGGGGTGCGGGCATCGGCCCGGCCACAGCTTTTCTCTATTCCGGTCCGGCCATTAATATTCTGGCCATTGTCCTTACGGCACAGGTCCTCGGCTGGAAAATGGGACTGGCACGGGCTGTCGGCGCCGTGGCCTTTTCCGTCATTGCCGGGCTTCTGATGGCGTATATTTACCGGAAGGACGACGCCGGCCGAACGGCTGGGGCTATCTATATGCCGGACGAAGACGATAAGACTCGCGCCCTCTGGCAGGATGCCCTCTATATGTTCACGATGGTCATGATCCTCGTCTTTGCCGCCTGGGCAAAACCGGCGCCGGGCGAAGGCGGCCTATGGGCAGCCATCTTTGCCGCAAAGTGGTACCTGACTGCTGCCCTGCTCATTGCTCTGGCCGTTATGCTCATGACCTGGTTCAAGAAAGAGGAACTGGTCAACTGGCTCGATGCCACATGGGGCTTCATGAAGCAGATCTTTCCACTGCTCTTTGCCGGTGTCCTTGTGGCGGGTTTTCTCCTGGGTCGGCCGGGACATGAGGCGCTGATTCCCGAACGGTTCATTGCGGCCCTTGTCGGCGGCAACTCCCTCTGGGCGAATCTTTTTGCTTCCGTTTCCGGCGCTTTGATGTATTTCGCCACCCTGACGGAGGTTCCCATTCTCCAGGGACTTCTCGGCTCCGGGATGGGACAAGGTCCTGGCCTGGCACTGCTTCTTGCCGGTCCCGCCCTGTCACTCCCCAGCATGATAACTCTTGCCGGGATCATGGGCGTCAGAAAGACCGCCGTTTACTGTACTATCGTTGTCATTCTGTCCACCGTCACCGGGATGGCTTACGGATGGCTGGTGGGATAAAGATAAAAAGATGGTGTCAGTTATGAATACACATGAGGAGGAACCTTCAATGGAAATCAAGATTTTAGGGCCTGGATGCGCGAAATGCCACCAGGTGGAAAAACTGGTCAAGGAGACACTTGCCGAAACGGGAACGGATGCAGCGGTCGAACATGTGACGGATTTCAAGAAGATCGCCTCTTACGGCGTCTTCGGCACACCCTCGGTGGTTGTGGACGGCAAGGTCAAATCCGTGGGCAAGATCCCCCAAAAAGAGGAAATCAAGGCCTGGATCGGAAAATAAGGAGGGGAGAGTTATATGTCGGACGGTATCATAAAGAAGTTGTCGTTTCTGGATCGCTTTTTAACGTTGTGGATATTCCTGGCCATCGGCGCGGGAATCGCCATCGGTTACTTTCTCCCCGGCGTCTCCGACTTCATCATCGGCCTGCAGGTCGGCACGACGTCCATACCCATCGCCGTCGGGCTGATTTTAATGATGTATCCCCCCCTGGCCCGGGTGAAGTACGAAAAAATGGGGAAGGTGTTTAAAAACAAAAAGCTGCTGACCGTATCTCTTGTTCAGAACTGGGTGATCGGCCCGGTGGTCATGTTCGTTCTGGCCATTGTCTTTCTGCAGAATTATCCGGAATACATGATCGGAGTTATTCTGGTAGGGCTTGCCCGGTGCATCGCCATGGTCATCGTCTGGAACGAGCTTGCCGGAGGAGACCGGGAATTCGCCGTAGGCCTTGTGGCCTTCAACGCCATCGCCCAGGTTCTCTTCTACGCTGTCTATATTTACGTCTTCATCACGCTTGCCTTGAACTGGCTTGGACTTGCCAAAGACCTCAACATCAATGTCTCCATGGCGGAATCGGCGAAAACCGTCTTTATCTATCTCGGCATACCCTTTCTTGCCGGCCTCATCACCCGCTATTCCCTGATCCACATCAAAGGGGAAGAATGGTTCGACAAGGTATTCATGCCGAAGATCAGTCCCATCACGCTTATCGCTCTTCTGTTCACGATTGTGGTGATGTTCTCAAGCCAGGGAAACAAGATCATCCAGTCGCCCTTTGATGTCCTGATCGTGGGCATACCCCTTACCCTGTATTTTGTTTTTATGTGGTTTGTGACATTCTTTTTTGTGAGAAAGATCGGCGGAAATTACGCGCAGACCACGGCGGTGTCGTTCACCGCCGGGAGCAACGATTTTGAGCTGGCGATTGCCGTGGCCATTGCCATCTACGGCATCGACTCGGGGCAGGCTTTCGCGACAGTCATCGGGCCTTTGATTGAAGTCCCGGTCCTGATCATTCTGGTCAATGTGGCTCTTTACTTTAAGAGGAAATTTTTCCCGGCGGAAGCTTGAGGTTCAATACACAGGAGGCATCCCCATTTTCGGCGGCGCCTGACCGGTGAATCGGCCCCCCGGTGAGGAGTAAAAATGGCGCAAATACATTTTAACTTGCGGTTGTTGAGGTTTTATCTATGAGTGTAAAGCGTGTTTCAGAGATCATCGTATTAATCATTTTCATGTATTTTTTCGTCGTCTCGGCTTCGCCGGCGTTTTCTGCCGAGTTTAAAAATATCCCCGTAAAGGGCAAGGTGACCATGGTCGATCTGGGCGCCAGAAAATGCATTCCCTGCAAGATGATGGCGCCGATTTTAGAGCGCCTGGAAAAGCGCTATGCGGGCAAGGCGGCCATCATTTTCCTGGACGTGTGGGAAGACCCAAAGCCGGCGGATCACTTCGGTATCAGAGGCATTCCGACGCAGATCTTTTTTGACAAGGCAGGCAAAGAAGTTTACCGCCATGTCGGATTCATGAGCGAGGAGGCCATTGTAGCCCGGCTCAAATCGATGGGCGTACAATAGAAGGTTGATACCATGATGGAATCATTCTTTCTGACGATCAACCAATGGATGGAGGGAGCAACGACACTGGCGTCATTCGGTTGTTTTCTGTGGGGCATGGTGAGCGTCCTGTTCAGCCCCTGCCATCTGGCATCTATTCCCCTGATGGTCGCTTATGTGGCTGGACAGGAGCAGATACTGCAACCCCGCCAGGCCAGCGCCTACTCCATCGCGTTTACACTTGGCCTTTTTATTACCATTGCCGTAATCGGCATCGTCTGCGCCCTCGTGGGCCGGATGCTTGGCGATATCGGGAATTACTGGCAGATCATAGTGGGCCTGATCCTTCTCTGGGTCGCCCTGGGCATGATGGGGGTTGAATCATGCTCCACGTCCGGCAGCCTTCTCTACCGTCTCAATCTGCGGGGTATATGGGGCGCTTTTGCCCTGGGTCTGGCGTACGGCGTGTTGTCCGGCTCCTGCACTTTCGGCTTCATCGCGCCCATTCTGGCCATCATCACCATTCAGCAGCAGGTGGGTGTCGGCATTCTTTTCATCACGCTGTTTGCCTTCGGTCACTGCCTCCCCATCGTCATTGCGGGCAGTTCCACGGCCATGGTGAGAAAACTGATCGTAAACCAGGCCTGGCAGGGAGCGGGTATGTGGTTCCGCAAAGGCGCCGGGGCGCTCATCGCCGTTTTGGGAATCTACTTTATCGGCAATCCCTTCTGGGGAAATTAAATGGTAAAACCCCTTGGGGAGGAAGGGGCAAACATCCGGAACATTTATCGTACAAAGCCTCATGGATTGTACGGCAAGCTAAAAGGGTAAATCATATAGGAGTGATATATGTCTGTGTCGAAAGAAAAAAACCGGGTGCTGTTCATCTGCACTCACAATGCCGCCCGTTCCCAGATGGCCGAGGGCTTGCTTCGCGCCCTTCATGGAAACCGTTATGAAGTTTTCAGCGCTGGTACCGAGCCTGGCAGGGTGTCCCCTTACGCCATTAAGGTCATGGCTGAGATTGGCATTGACATCGGCGCCCATCGCGCAAAAAAACTTCAGGAATTTTTAGATCAGGCATTTGACTACGTGGTCACCGTTTGTGATCATGCGAAGGAGTCCTGCCCCTTTTTCCCCGGCGGTAAAAAAATCCTTCACCAGAGCTTTGAAGATCCTTCAACCCTAACCGGACCGGAGGAGGAAATCATGGCGGGCTTTCGTCGCATCCGGGATGAGATCAGACGCTGGATAGAAGAAGAATTCTCCAACTTGTAGCTGACAGAGAAGTGAACTGAATATGAAGCAGACTGTCGAGGCCGCCCCGGCCGCTGTTATGCATCCGGCGTCGGAAGAGGGCAGCGGATCTCAGAACGAAGAATCCGGGGAGCCGAAAACGGGCAAAAACCTGGCATGAAAATGATAGGCGGTGCCGCTATTACGTATACAATATCATATATTTATGTCAGTTCTACGCGTAGAGCTGACCTTTAATTTCTCCTTCTATGTCCTTCCCGCTTCTTTTATTGTCATTCCCTCTTTTTGGACATAGTGATCGAATATTTACACAAATCATTTTACATGACCTAATATATCAGGAAATCGACAAGATAAAATGTCTTATGCCGCCATCAAAATCTTCATCAAACTGAAAATATTTTCTCGGCCAAACCAGACCCCTGTGATCGGTTACATTTTTCCGACCCCTTTTTAGCTCTATTTTCAACCTTGACATATTATGGGCATATGCTTATAATACATGTTGAGGAGCGCAACCATGCCAAGACCGAAGTGCTGCCGACAGATCGGCGTTATGCCGAAGAAAAGGTGTTTCCATCCGGAGGGAATGTCCTCTCCGTGTCTGGAGGCGGTGTTTTTGACCCTTGATGAGTATGAGGCGATCCGCCTTGCCGACCTCGAAGGGCTCTACCAGGAGCAGGCGGCTTCCCGGATGAAAATCTCGCGGCAGACCTTCGGCAGAATCATCGCAGCGGCTCATCGGAAGGTTGCCGATGTCCTTGTCAACGGTAAGGTCCTGAAGATCGAGGGTGGTCCCGTTTCCATCAAGGCCGAGGAACCCGTCCGGTGTCCGCGCTGTCGCCGGGCATCCAGCCTTCCCGGCAACAAGCGCAACGAAGCGATATGCCCGCATTGCAGAGAGCATGCGTAAAATAAAACTGTCTTGAAAGGAAGAACATCATGAAAATCGCTGTACCATCGCGTCAGAATCGAGTGGACGAGCACTTCGGCCATTGTGAATACTTCACGCTATTCACCGTCAACGACAAAAAAGAAATCCTGTCGGAGGAAACGGTCTCTTCTCCGGCAAGTTGCGGGTGCAAATCGAACATCGCCCAGACGCTTGCCCAGATGGGCGTCAAGATGATGCTGGCCGGCAATATGGGGCAGGGGGCCGTGAATGTGTTGAACAGTTGCGGAATCGATGTGCTGAGGGGTTGCTCGGGCGACGTGAAAGCGGTCGCCGAACATTGGCTTGCGGGAAACCTGAAAGATGCGGAAATCGTCTGCGACCTACACGAGCACGGATGCCATGAAACCTAACGGATTTCGTGCAAACACCCGGGAAGGATTTTTCGTTAAATAGGCATATAGCTGATCATGAAACAGCCGACCTTGTTTGAAATTCTGAAAACGGCCCTGTATGTCGGCGCTGTCGGCTATGGCGGACCGGCGATCCTCGCATTGATGAAGAAAGTCATCGTCCACGAAAAAGGGTGGATCTCCGACGAGGAGTTCATGAGTGCCCTGAGCCTGTCTCAGATTTTGCCAGGAGCCACGGGCGTGACCCTGCTGGGTTATGTCGGCCAGAAGCTGAAGGGGGGCTGGGGCGGCATCCTGATGCCCTTTGCGTTTGCCTTTCCGGCCATGGCGGTCATCACCGTCCTGGCCTGGGCCTATTTCGCGTACGGCGACCTGAAATTTGTCCATTCGATCTTCATGGGCCTCGGGGCGATGGTGGTCGCTTTGCTGGTCAACGCGACCCTGACGATGGGAAGATCCGTCTTACAAGACATGGACCGCAACGCCTTCAAGGGGCTGGTGATTGCGGCGCTTTCATTCCTGGGGATCCTTTATCTGCGCTGGAATGTGGTTTATATCATCCTCATCTCCGGGGCGATTGGGGCTTTATCCTTTTACATCAGAGGAGCGGTCGAACAGGGAGAAGCACTGCAGCGTCCGGGTGCGGCGGTTGACGCCCCGGAGGCGTTCTGGTGGCGAAATCTCCTGCCGCCGGCGGCGCTGGCTGGTTTGCTCGCCGTCGTTTTTTGGTTGGTTGACGGGACGTGGACCCTCTTTGCGACCTTTTTCAAGATCGGCTCGTTTGCCTTCGGCGGCGGCTTTACCGCCATCCCCATCATTCAGCACGTCGTCGTTGACGGGATGCGCTGGCTTGATCTCATCGCCTTCCGCGACGGCATTGCCCTGGGACAGATCACGCCGGGGCCGGTGTTCATCACCGCCGCTTTTATCGGCTACAAGGTTCAGGGGATCATCGGGGCCGTCATCGCCACCATCGGTATTTTTACCCCTTCGCTGGCGGCCATGACGCTGGTCAGCCGGGTTCATGCCAAAATCCAGAATCTCAAGATCGTAAAAGCGGTCATCCGGGGGTTTCTGTCCGGTTTTATCGGGCTTCTCCTCTTTGTCGTCCTGCAATTCGGCGTCCAATCTCTCGTCAACTGGCAGGCATGGGCTGTGTTTGCGGTTTCCATCGCTTACCTGTCAGTTTGGAAAAAGGACGTCGTATGGCTGATTCTGGGGACCATCGGCGTTTCGCTCCTGGTCTTTCCATAAAAAACCAAGAGGCGCGGATATGGCAACGGTCGGGGCTACGGCTGGGGACCCGGCGGAAAGCCGGAAATACATGCTTTCAATCAGTATAGGCTGCTCTTGCTATGATCCTGAAAATACGTGTTCTATGGATGAGCTTATGGCAGAGGCGGATCAATTGATGTACGCGCAGAAGAGAAGAAAAAAATCATGCAGCATTTAGCAATTACATGCTGCCGGTTGATATGTTTTATTAATAATTCATACTTGATGAGTTCGTAAAATGTCAATTTTGGTCCGTTTTTGTCATTCCCGCCTCCGCGGGAATGACAGGTTTGGGGACTTTTTACGAGTTCATCATATTTTATATGAAAATCCCCCCAACCCCCCTTTGCTAAAGGGGGGCAGGGAAGGATTTTCATGTTTCGTTGTGCCCACGCCTGGGCATGGAGGTTAGAGGACCTTCCTGAGCCGAAACGAACTGACCCATCGGCGAACAGGAAAATATAAAGCCAAGGGAACAACCTATCCCAAGCTGCTGTCGCTTCTGCCGAACCAGGCACATCAGGCCGATCTGGTTGGTCCTTGCTACCTGAAAGGTCCTGTCAGGTTTTACAGCCTTAACGTGGTCGATACGGCCACTGTTCGGTGCGGGCTGTATCCATCCTTTCCAAGTCCGGACAATCAATCATTGAAGGTTTCTGGGCCATCTGGATGCGCATGGGGATACCGGATCACATCCAGATTGACAATGCCATGTCCTTCTTTGGCAGTCCAACGTACCCCCGTGGCATGGGTCCTCTCATCCGGCTGTGCTTGCATAACAACATTGAGCCTTGGTTCATCCCGATGGCTGAGCCTTGGAGAAACGGAATGATCGAAAACTTCAACGACCGTTACCAACAGATGTTCCTTGGCAAGATCGTCATGGCGACGGAAGAAGACCTGAAAGCCGGATCGCTGGTGTTTGAACAGCGCCACAACAGCAGCTATCGCTACAGTAAACTTGGAGGAAAGACTCCCTTGAAGGCCCTTGCCGCCTCGAATGCGAAACTACGGTTTCCTGCAAAAGATGGAGTCCCGATGCACCGGATAAAAAAGCCAGAGATCGGTAAATATCATGTTGTGAGACTTATCCGTAGCGATCTGAAACTCAATATCTTCGGAGAATGCTTCTCGGCTCCGCCGGAGGTGATGCTTGAATACGTGGTGGCTACTATCGATGTCAAAGAGCAAAAACTGAAACTCTTCCTGGACAAAAAGCAGGTCGAGGAATTTGATTACAAATTGCGTTAAAAAACAGGTGAGTGTTCACGATGTCCTGGCACAAAAAAGCGTTAACGATGTCGTGGCACTCAACAATTAGCGATTGTTATCTATATAAAAGCGTGAAATTTAAATTTCAACGATTTCAGGAAGACACAAATGCCCTCGATCATCTCCCAATAATGCCACATTTCATCCAGTATTCAATGACTTGGCCAGATCACTCTATGTGCGGATTTGTATTTGCAGGCGAGATTTGTGGCTAATGCGATTGTGTAGCTGCTACGTGTTAATAAATTCGATTATTATATTTGCCATGGACCTGGCGCTTTCCACGTTGCCGGGACAGGCTGATTGTTTGCAAGACTCTCCACAATGGGCTTCAGAAAAAGAGAACCGGCGTGGACCGCTTCCTCGAAGGTATCCGGGCCACCGACCATCCGGTTCTTGCGAGGGATCGTCATAATCACTCCACCTTTCGCAAATACTCGATTTCCTCCGCCTCTTGCCATTCCAGAAACCTCACCGGCCGACCGCAGCATTCCACCTCTCCCAGGTTATCTTTTGAAAAGACGAGAGCAAGCGGTGCATCGGGGTATTTCTGCAGGAATTTCCGCATTCCATCGGGAACGACGGGTGCGGGGAGCCGGTATTTCACCTCTACGGGCACCGGAATCCTGTTCTTGAGCAGGATGAAATCCACCTCATCACCCTGCCGTGTCCGCCAGAACTTTACCTCCATGTTTACCTTTAACTGTTTAATCACCGCCAGCGCCACAAACGATTCGATGATCGCGCCCTTGTCCGGTCGGTCATCGAGCGGAGAATAATCATTCAGGATGCAGTTTCTGATTCCGGTGTCGTAAAGATAATACTTCTTTACCTTCTTCAGTTCATTCGCCAGGTTGCGGGAGTAACTGTCTATGGGGAAGCAGACATAGGTCTGGGCCATCAGATCGAGATGATGTTTTATCGCCGGTTCGGAGAGACCCACATCGCGCGCCAGCGCGGCGATGGCAACAACCTGCCCCTGATTCTGGGCGAGACCGTAGAGCAGGCTGTTAAACGCCCGGAGGTTCTCTTCTTTTATGAGCGCCTTGATGTCCTTGAGAAGGTAAGTCTGGAGCACATTCTTCAACAGCGCCATTTTATCCGCCGCGCCCGGCTCGTGCATCAGGCCCGGAAGACCTCCGAAGCGCATAAATTCCGCAAAGGAGTAATCGGCCAATTGGCGGAGTTCATTGCCAAACAGCAGATGCACGAGGCTCAGGCGGAACCTTCCTGCCAGGCTTTCCTTCAGGTGCTTGTGAATTTCCATTGACGACGACCCGGAGGCGAATATTTTCACCTTCATGCCGGAATCGTATAAAACCTTAAAAATGCGCGTGGCGTTTTTCAGGTAATGGAACTCATCCAGAAACAGCACATCGGCGTCCGTATTCTTCAGTTGCCGGATAAGCTGGTCTTCGTCGCCGCTGAAAAAGCGCAGGTCGTCAGGGTCCTCAAGATTGTGGAATTGCGTCTTCAGGCCGCTTTGCCGACATTCTTCTTCCAGTTGACGCATAAGAAATGTCTTGCCGACCTGCCGCGGACCGATGAGGATAGAGATAAACGGTTTGCTTATCTCGTTTGCCAACTCTTTGTAAATAATACGATTAATTTTCATGGTTACAATTCTAAACCACCACTTGGGAATTGTAAAGAGCTTTCATGCGTCCCAGTATTGTCGTGGTGTATTTTTGTCTAATCCCTACCCGACTGCCCCCGTGGTCGCATCATCCGGTGCCTCGCGCCCCCCGGTCGCCGTATAGGCGCTGTAGAGCGGCATGAAGGTGATTTTTTGCTCCGGCAGATCGGCATAGGGTCGGTCGGAAAAGACCAGCGCCTTGCCGCACTCCGGGTATGCGGCCATGAA
>JBAWYD010000021.1:0-26238 GCA_037143735.1 Deltaproteobacteria bacterium | reverse complement strand
TTAAACATCACCACCGGAGAGAACCTGACTGTCCGGGAAGATCCTAACTTTTACACATTCATTTACTATTATGAAGTAATTGAATTACTTGAAACTAATACATATTGTAAATTTTATAACATGAAAACGGCGATTGCGAAAATAAAGATATTAAGATTTTTTAATCCTCCCATAACATCCCATGAATTAAAATTGCTTCATTCTGTTAGGTCTGAAAAATTTATAACAAGAAATTTTCAATCCAAAGAATTTCGTATTGTAAATAGTAATACAATAAATTCTTTATTATCAATAAGGTGAGCGATTCATCAAGAATCCGACCGACAAGCGGGTGTCGTCAATAACCGGCACATTTCACTTTTTTCGATCGCTCGTACGCATTTCCAATCGAAAGCTGCTACAAAAACACAACGGCCTCAATCATTGCTTTCAATAAATATTCGATCATATCTCCGTAAAATCAGGGGCGTTGATGACACGTGAAAGCACCCAGTGTCACTGGGGTTCTGGCGCGTCTGGAAGGAACAACATTCGCGGAGGGCGGCAGTTGGTCAAACGACGGCGGTTGCGCGATGAAACACCTGGAAAGGTTCAGCGCGCCGAACTAATTTAATTGATTGATATCATTAAATAAGTTGTGTGTCATCCGTTCGTTTTGCCTTTCTAAAAAAATGAAACACAGAAAATTGACGAACTCGCACAAAGTGGAAATTCCTGTCAGTTCTGTGAAAGTGTTAGTCAACAACTACGCAACATAGCTGGATTTTTTTCTTATCTGGCATGACCATTTCAGGTGAAATCCGTCCATTACGAGTCTGTCATTATTGATCTATATTGCCACAAATAGGCTGATTGTTGGTAAAATAACCGTCGATTATAATCGACACTCTTTGACAATAAAATCAAAGTGTTATACATTCACTTTATGAAATACCTTTATAATGCCGTCAACCCTTGGTGGGAGGGAAAGGATTTTAACGAGTAAAAGGGGACAGAAATTTCATGCCAAATTTTTACTCGGTTTTGGTTCCTCGAGACGTAACGGATGGCAAGAGAAAAGAGATTTTTAAATTGCCTGTGCTATGATAAAGAAAGACTCATCAAGGGGGCTTCAGGATTGAACAACTGTCTTATCCGGGGAGATGATGAAAGGCGCGTCGTCGTTATCGGCGCCGGAGCAAGTGGATTAATGGCAGCCATTCGGGCGGCCGAAATGGACGCCGATGTGCTTCTCCTTGAAAAAACGCCGACGGCGGGACAAAAAATACTCATCAGCGGCAAAACCCGCTGCAACCTGACCAATATAAAAGAACTCAATGATTTCATTGCCATGTATGGCCCCAACGGCCGGTTTCTGTACAGGGCTTTTCATCGTTTCTTCCGTGAAGAGATGCTGGAATTTTTAAAGCGTTACGGCGTCGAGACGAAGGTCGAACGGGGGGGGAGAATCTTTCCCGTCTCCGACAATGCCGGCGACGTTGTGGGAGCATTTTTAAAGTGTCTGGGGGATCGGGGCGTCAAAGTACAACGTCATACCCGGGTCATGGGGATTCTGGTAAAAGAAGGGCGTATAACAGGCGTGAAGACGGAAAAGGGCGAGTACCCGTCAATGGCCGTGATTCTGGCAACAGGAGGGTCAACATATCCCGCGACGGGTTCTGAGGGAGACGGTTTTGTCATGGCTGAGGTCCTCGGCCATACCGTCACGAAGCTCCGCCCTGCCCTGGCGCCCCTTGTCGTCAAAGAAATCTCCCTTGCCGGGTCCATGCAGGGGGTCAGTCTTCGTAATGTGCGGATGACCGCCTTCCGGTGTTCCGCCGACGCTATTGACCCGTTTCTGGCGCCTGCCTGTGATATCGGTCGCGGCATAAGGAATAAAAAGGCTCACGGTCCGGTCATTGAAAGTCGCATGGGAGAGATGATGATGACCCATTTCGGTATCGGCGGCCCCATCACTTTATTGATGAGTCTGGCCATTGTGGATGCCCTCGATCAGGGGCCTGTCAGTGTGTCCATCGATCTTAAACCGGCCCTTGATAGAAACCGGCTCCGCGAGCGTCTTCAGCGTGATTTTGACCTTTTCAGCAAAAGGAAGTATCGTCGAATCTTGAAAGACCTGCTTCCGGAAAAAATGGTGGATCCTTTCATGGTCATGACCGGCATTTCTCCCGATACGTGCGGTAGTCAGATCAACAGGGAGGAACGGGAAAGAATCATAGGCTTCCTCAAATCCCTTCGCTTCAATATCAGACGTCCACTGCCCATGTCATCGGCCATCGTGACGGCCGGTGGCGTCTCTCTGAAGGAAATCGAACCGCGGACCATGGCATCGCGTCTTGTAGGAGGGCTTTACTTCTGCGGAGAGGTGATGGACATTGACGCCGATACGGGGGGATACAATCTGCAGGCGGCGTTTTCAACAGGTTATCTTGCGGGGGAGAGTGCGGCCGACTATGTCAGGAAGTGAAATATTTCGCTCAGCGTCGGGTGGGGGAGAATCCACTGCTTCAGTTCTTTTTTACCGAGGGCGTTGGAAACGGCCAGCGCCATCGGGGCGATCAGTTCACCGGCATCGTCCCCCACGATGGTGACTCCTGCCAGCCTGTCTTCACAAAAGAAAGCTTTTACAAAGCCGCTGCCCCTAAGCTCCGTTCTGGCCATGATATTGGCGGCATATTCAGCCCGCCTTACCTCAATACTCAGACCCTGTTCTAAAGCCTGTTTTTCCGTGAGTCCCACACGGGCAATGCCGGGGTGGGAATAGACCACGGAGGGTATCGTTTCCTCTTTGCAGGAGATTGATCCATCTCCGTGGAGGTGACCGGCAAGGGATCTGCCCTGCCGGCTGGCCCTGTGGGCGAGCATCATTCCCCCGGTAACATCCCCGACGGCATAGACCCCGTCCACGTTGGTCATGTTGTATTCATTTACGACAATGCCTGCCGGCTCGTAATGAATGCCGCATCGATCCAATTCATCCCTGTGCAGCAAAGGTTTTCTGCCCGTACAGATGAGGGCGTAATCGGCTGTCAGGTCAAGCCGCTTTGCTCCGTATGTTCCTGTGAGATGAACCCCGTCCGCCGTCTCCTTCAGGGTTTCTATCCGGCTTGAGGTGATGATGGTGACACCTATGCGGGTCAGTTCCTGTGTCAACAGGGCTGTCGCTTCTTCGTCTTCGTGCGGGAGTAACCGGTCAAGAACCTCAATGATGGTCACAGGGACATTCAACTCGGCCAGGAATGTGGCAAACTCTACCCCGATGACGCTTCCACCGATAATGATCATCGATCCGGGCAGGACATTTAATGTCAGAAAGCTGTCGGACGTTAAAATGCGTCCGGAAGGTGTAAGGACGGGCGGAATGAGCGGCTGGGAACCCCAGGCAATCACGATGCTTCCCGCGGTGAGACGGTTGCTATCCCCTGCGGGAGACATCCATTCTATCTCCCCGGGAGACGTTATCCTTCCCGTTCCGGACTTCAGATCGACCCCGGCATCCTTCAATGATTTCTGTACACCCAGGGCGGAAACGGCGACCATCTGCTGCTGATGCCGTTTCATCAACGCAAAGTCAAAGGTTGCCTCACTGGTCATGACCCCCAGACGTTTCAGTTTCTTGAGATGGGCAAATTGCCTGCTGCACGCAAGCAGGGCTTTGGTCGGGATGCAGCCCCGGTGGGTGCATGTACCGCCCCACCCGTCTTTTTCGATAACGGTGACTTTCGCACCGAATCCGGCGGCCCGTTCGGCTGCTGCGTGACCGCCGGGGCCCGCGCCGATAATGATGATGTCGTATTGTTCTGATTTCATGAGTTCGCCCTGGGCGGGTCGGACATCATTTTCTCGGCATGATATGAGCTGCGCACCAGTGGCCCGGATTCCACGTGCTTCAATCCCATTTCAAAAGCCATTCCCTTGATGACTTCAAACTCGTCCGGTTCGTAGTATTTCATGACGGGCCAGTGGTTTCGCGTGGGTTGCAGGTATTGCCCGACCGTTATCCGTTCACAATGAACGGATGCCAGGTCGTGGAGCAACTCCAGGATGTTTCCCCAGTCCTCTCCAAATCCGACCATGAATCCTGATTTGGTTGTAATGGTTTTTTCGTTGCCCTGATGAACTCGCTGCAGCAACTCCAGGGAACGCTTGTAATCTCCCTGTGGGCGAATGACGTCAAAGAGCGAGGGCACAATTTCCATGTTGTGATTGATGACGTGGGGCCGGGCTTCCGTGATCCGCTCAAGGGCCTGCCAGTTGCCCATGAGATCCGGTATGAGGACTTCCACCTTACATGCCGGCACTTCCCGATACAGCATTTCCACGCAGCTCGCAAAGGCCTCTGCGCCCCCGTCGGAAAGATCATCCCGGGTGACCGATGTGATGACGACGTATTCAATTCCCATTTCCCGGACAGCCTGGACGAGGCGCTCCGGTTCGCTGTCATCAACTTCTTCTGGTTTCCCGTATGGGACATTGCAGTAGAGACAGTTTCTCGTGCAAATATTTCCCAGTATCAAAAAAGTCGCCGTTCCGGCATGAAAGCATTCGGCGATATTCGGACAGCGGGCTTCCTGGCATACGGTGTGAAGGCGGAAAGAAGAAAGAATTCCCTTCACGCGTCTGACGTCGCTGCCGCAGGGGAGTTTAACCTTCAGCCATTCTGGCTTGCGCTTTGCGTCCATAAAAAATCTTTTTCAACGATCAGGAATGCTCGTCCGCTTTCGTTTCCGGATCTTCCCCTGTGGCTTGTTTCCTGGCTTTTATAAAACCCGCAATACCGAACAGAAAAAATATGGCCCCCGTGATAAGCTGGGGAATGGCCGCTTCAACTTTACCGGATGGAAGGATATGCATCAGGGCCTGCAGAAGGTTCATAAGACCAAAAAAAAGAAATAGCGCGGGCACTACATAGGAAAACAACTGGCGGATACCCGTTGGCAGTTTGGGGAGATTCTGTTTCTGGTCCGGAGTGGGACTTAAGACGGTTTTTCGCGGTTCAACCGGCGCCTGTTTATCGCCGGTGGCATCCTTTTCAAGACCGGAAAGAGCCCAGATGATCCGGTCTCTTTCCCTGGAATCTTTGACCACCTTGAGTTTTTCCATGAGTTTCTTTTTGTACATATCCAGTCCCCTGTTTACATGCGTCCTTTCCAGCAGACATCCGGTTCCCGGGCCGCCTTCACGTCATCCAGACGCCTGACGGGAGTCGTCAGTGGCGCCGATTTGACAAGATCCGGGTTTTCCTTCGCTTCATGGGCGATGGCAATCATGGTATCACAGAACGCATCCAAAGTCTCTTTGCTTTCCGTTTCATTGGGTTCGATCATGATGGCCTCGGGGACGATCATGGGGAAGTAAATCGTCGGCGGATGATAGCCGTAGTCCAGAAGGCGCTTGGCAATGTCGGAGGTGTGCACCCCGCTTTCCTTTACCTGCCGGTTTCCGGAAAAAACGCACTCGTGCATACAGACCCGGTCATAGGCAAGGTCATAGTGGGGCTTCAGCCTTTCCTTGACATAATTTGCGTTCAGAACGGCGATTTCGCTGGCCCGCTTCAACCCGTCCGGTCCCAGAGACCGGATGTAGGTGTAGGCCTTCACCATGACGTTGAAATTACCGTAAAATGCCCGTACCCTTCCGATGCTGTCGGGGCAGTCGTAGTCCCAGTCATAGCTGTCTCCTCTTTTTACGATCCGCGGAATGGGGAGATGGGGAACAAGTTTTTCCCCGACGCCGACGGGCCCGCTTCCCGGACCGCCGCAGCCGTGAGGCGTCGAGAAGGTCTTGTGGAGATTGAGCTGGATCACGTCGAAACCCAGGTCGCCGGGCCTCGTTTTACCCATGAAGGCATTGGCATTGGCGCCGTCGCAGTAGAGAAATCCTCCCCGGCTGTGAACGATTTCCGCCACCTGCTCGATATTTCTTTCAAAGAGCCCCAGAGTATTTGGATTCGTCAGCATGAGACCTGCCACGATTTCCGCCATCAGTTCCCGCAGATGATCAATGTCCACACCCCCTTCGCTGTTGGAACGCACCGTAACCACCTGGTATCCGCAGAGCGCCCCCGATGCGGGATTCGTTCCGTGGGCGGCGTCGGGGATGAGGATCTGAGAGCGTTTCTCTCCTTTTTTCTCGAAGAATTTCTTGATAACCATGATACCAGTAAGTTCACCGTGGGCGCCAGCGGCAGGCTGGAGGGCGAAATCGGCCATCCCGAAAATTTCGCTCAGATACTGCCGCGTCTCATACATGAGCTGTAGTGATCCCTGGGAAAATTCGGCGGGCGCGTAAGGATGGAGGGAGGTAAATCCGGGAAGCCGCGAGATATCCTCATTAATCTTGGGATTGTACTTCATGGTGCATGAACCTAAGGGATAAAAACCCACATCGACGCCAAAATTCCGCTTGGACAGCTGTGTATAATGACGGATCAGATCCACCTCGGCAACTTCCGGCAGGTCCACTTCTTCCCGGAGAAGATTCTTATCTATGATACTTCCAGCGGCTACCTCCGGCACATCACTTCTTGGAATAGTCGTGGCGCCGCGTCCCGGTCGGCTCTTCTCGAATATGAGTTCCATATCATTTCCCTCTCTGATGTCATTATTTAACTACCCATAATAATGGAAACCACTCTGTCGATATCGTCTTTTGTCATCATTTCCGTGGCGCAGAACAGGAGACACTCTTTCAGGTCAGGGTAGTCTTTGCCCAGTTCGTAGCCGCCGATAATTCCTGCATTTTCCAATTTCTGATTAACGGTCTTCGGATCGGGACAGCGCATGACAAATTCGTTATAGACGGGAGCGGAAAATACCGATTCCCAACCCGTAAGTCCGGACAGCGTTTCCTTGAGATAATGGGCTTTCTGGAAATTGAGTTCTGCCAGTTTCTTGAGATTTTTCCCCAGACAAACAAGATAGACCCCGGCGGCCAGGGCGCAGAGGGCTTCGTTGGAGCAGATATTGGAGGTGGCTTTTTCCCGCCGGATGTGCTGTTCCCGGGTTTGCAGGGTGAGGACGAATCCCCGCTTGCCTTCCCTGTCCACGGTGGCTCCGGCGAGTCTCCCCGGAATCTTCCTCAAGAATTTGTCCGTACCGGCAAAGATTCCCAGGTAGGGGCCGCCGAAGTTCATGGGATTGCCGAAGGCCTGACCTTCCCCCACAACAAAATCAGCCCCCATGTCGCCCGCCGGTTTCAGAATGCCCAGAGATGTAGCCTCCGTGAAGCCGGAGACCAGCAGGGCGCCCTTTGCGTGTACGTCAGACGCGATTGATGCAATGTCCTCGACGATCCCGAAAAAATTGGGACTCTGGAGCAGGACGGCGGCAGTCCGGTCGTCTACGGCTTCCAGCAGGGCGTCACGGTTCATCCGTCCGGATTTTTCATAAGGGGTTTCAATGACTTCGTAGCCGTTTGCCCAGGCGTATGTTTTGACCACCTGGCGGTATTCCGGGTGAACGGAGCGTATTACAACGATTCGCGTCCGGTTCAGGGTCTTGGCGGCTAAAACCGCCGCCTCGGCCATGGCGGAAGCGCCGTCATACATGGAGGCATTGGCGACCTGCATGCCCGTAAGTTTTGCGATCATGGTCTGGTATTCGTAAATGGCCTGGAGTATCCCCTGACTGATCTCCGCCTGGTAGGGGGTGTAGGCCGTGTAGAATTCCGAGCGGGAAATGACATGCCCCACGACGGCGGGGATGTAGTGATAATAAGCACCCGCGCCCATGAGGGTGATGGGGGGGATCGTGTTCCGGTTGCCGATACCCTTCATCAGGGCCGAAACGTCCTGTTCGGACAGGGCGGACGGCAGGTCGAGAAGATTTTTCAGTTTGTATTTTTCGGGAATGTCGGTAAAGAGATCATCGATGGTCCGGATACCGACGGTTTCCATTATCTTTTTTTGATCTTCCGGGGTATGGGGGACGTAATCCATGTCGCGTTCCTTTCTCCAGTTGCTGAGTGTTATTAAACCTCTTGAAGAATGTAAATTCCTGACGGAGTTTATCCCTTAATGTTTATCTTCCCTGATCATGTCTTCGTAACCGGCGGCGTCCATGAGGTTCATCAGTTCGCCGGGATCATCCATTTTCAGTTTCGCAATCCAGCCGTCGCCGAAGGCATCCTGATTGACCAGCTCCGGGTGCGCCTCCAAAACCGAATTGATTTCTACAACTTCGCCGCTTACCGGCGAATAAACGTCGGATACGGATTTGACGGATTCCACGACAGCGAGAGGCTGCATCTGTTTCACTTTTTTCCCGACCGGGGGGAGTTCTACAAAGACAATATCGGTCAGCAATTCCTGAGCATGGTCTGTAATGCCCATGGTGATCGTTCCATCTCCATTCTCTTTTGCCCACTCATGTTCTTTTGTGTACTTTCTGTCTGCCGGATTTGGTTTGGACATTTTTCTCTCCCTATTTTTTCCTTTTGTAAAATGGCAGCTTCACGATCCGCGCTTTTGAATGGTGATCCCGGATCTGGATGAATATCTCCGTGCCTGGTTCGCTGTACGAGACCGGCACAAAGGCCAGTCCAATCGCCTTCTTCAAGGTGGGTGTAAATGTTCCCGATGTTACCAGGCCCACCTCTTTCCCCTCTTTGAAAACACTATACCCGTGTCTGGCAATGCCCCTGTCTTCCATTTCAAACCCGACCAGTTTTTTAGCCGGTCCGTTCTGCTTCATCCTTCTTAATGCCTCACTCCCCGTGAAATCTTTATCCAGGTCTGTTACCCAGCCATAAACAACCTCCAGGGGGGTAATCGCTTCATCCATGTCGTTTCCATACAGCATCATGCCCGCTTCCAGTCGCAGGGTATCCCTTGCGCCGAGCCCGGCCGGTTTTATCCCGTAATCGGCGCCGGCCTCAAGGAGTTTGTCCCATATGTCCCCGATCCTTGCGCTGTCGGAATAGATTTCAAACCCATCCTCACCGGTGTATCCACTGCGTGACACAAGAACCGGAATATTAAGAATGGTTGCATTCATGGCATGATAATATTTTAACCGGGCTATATCGTCGGCAATCAGATGCTCAAGTATTTTTTGGGAAAAAGGTCCCTGCAGGTCCAGTTTTCCAGTTTTATCGCTGATGTCAGTTATTTGGGCGCCGGGAAACCCTCCCTTATTCCTCTCACTCATCATCCACGCAAGATCTTTGTCCTTTGTTCCGGCATTTGTCACAACCATATAATGGTCCCCGCCCAGGCGGTAAACGGTTAAATCATCAATAATACCACCCTGCTCATTGGTCATGACGCTCAGCTTGATCTGTCCTGTGATTTGTCCCGCCAGGTTTCTGCTCAGTACCCGTTGCAGGAGGTCTAATGCATGGGGACCCCTGACCTCAATTTCTCCCATGTGACATATATCGAAAAGCCCCGCCTTTTCTCTGGTTGTCTCGTGTTCTTCAATGACATAGGTGTATTGAACGGGCATGGCCCAACCACCGAAATCGATGACTCTGGCGCCAAGGGAAACATGACGATCATAAAGGGGGGTTTTTTTCATGGCCGAATCTCCTTGGGATGACGTTATTCCTGCCGGGAAGCTCCTTGGATGAAGAGATTATAAAAGAAATGACATGAAAAAAAATGATATTTCTATTGTCCCTGTGGTCGAGACAGCACTATGTGACAGGTTGATTGGTAACACAGGTTTTGTCGCATTTCAAGGCGTAAAAACACATTGACATTCTTTCCCGAATCCTTTAATTATTCCTGCAGGATTCACTGCGTTAAAATCTGCACGGATAAATCTGATGATCATCGCATTTCATGAAGTCCGTTAGCGGTGAAAGATGTCATGTTTTCAATCATATTATTTTCCAAATTAGACAGGGTGAAGATCGTTGAACCAACAGGTCTTTTCCTGAATGATCAAATTCAAATAACACAATGAGGAGGGACTTATGTCGAAAAAGAAAACATTACTGATCGTATTATCTGTCCTGCTGTTAACTGTTATTTTTGCCGGCAACTCATTCGCGGCAAAGAAGTTTTTCGTCATTTCGACAGGCGGTACGGGAGGCACCTACTATCCCTTGGGCGGAATCCTGGCACAGGGCCTTAGCGAGAGGGTGCCCGATTTGGTCGCAACGGCCCAGGCGTCAGGTGCATCGGTCGCGAATTGCAATCTGATTAAGGATCGCCAGGCGGAATCGGCTTTCGTCCAGAGCAACGTGGCTTATAATGCGTACTTTGGAAAGGCCCAGTTTGAGGGCAAGGCCGTCAAGAACTTAAGAGGCATAGCCTCCTTATATCCGGAGACCATTCAGATCGTCGCCAGAGCCGACTCAGGGATCAAGTCTGTCAAGGACATCAAGGGCAAAAGGCTGATCCCGGGCGACCGGGGAAGCGGAACGGAAGTGGATACCCTGAATGTCCTTTCTGCCTATGGTTATACTTATAAGGATTTCGCCAGCGTTGACTGGCTGGGTTTCTCCGGGGCCGCCCAGCGGCTTCAGGACAAGCAGGCCGATGTGACCTTCACGACGGCCGGTTGGCCGACCTCCGCTGTCCAGGAACTGGCCTTCGGCACAAAGATCACGATGGTTCCCATTGACGAGCCCATGATCAAAAAACTGACCAAAACCTTCCCTTTCTACGCAAGGATCGTTATCCCCAAGGATATCTACAAGACAGCGAAAGATGTTCCCACCATCACGACAATGGCCCAATGGGTCGTGGATGAGAATGTCCCCGAGGACACGGTATACCAGATGACCAAGGCCGTTTTTGAAGGCACGCCGGGAAAACCGAGTGTGGCCGAGTTGATGGCAAGGGCCCATGCGCAGGGTAAAAATGTCCAGTTGAAGACGGCTCTCTCCGGGATGGCGATACCGCTTCACCCCGGTGCGGAAAAATATTACAAAGAGAAAGGCTTGATCAAGCCCGCAAAGAAGGCTGCAACGAAAAAGAAATAGGGCGGACCTGTTTCGGATTGAAAGGCAAACTGGGTACCCTCTAACGGGTGCCCAGTTTTTATGAAAAAAGGAAAAATTCTGTTCATCACGGCGGCCGTCCTGATTGCGGCCCTCGGTTCCATTCCTTTTCATGTCCTGCAGATTGATGTGTTGAGGGAGGAAAGGCCTGTCTTTGTCCGGATCGTCCGGCCGGGAAATGAATTTGCGCTGGGTTACATCCATTCCGTCGAGCTGTCCCCGGTGTGGGACTATTTCAGGGTTGACGATTCGTACCGGATGATTTTATACGATACGGCAATTCGCTCTTTCAATACGGGCTTGCCCAGCACGTTGACAGGGGAGGAAAGGCTGCACTGGGAGAGGGACGGTTTTCGAATATCCGGAATGAACCGGGTACTGCCTGTTATCGATCTTTGGGTCCATGAGAGGACCGACAACACGCTGAAAGTGGGGGGGATCATCGATCCTCTGAAGCTTTATTCGTTGGCGGGGAACACTCTCTTGAGAATCAGCATAAGAAAAACTAATTTAGGATCATATCTCTATTTGAAGGCGTATACAACCCGGGTTCTATAAATTCACGAAAAAAATGTTGAGGGGCTATGGCAACAGAAGAGAGCAGGGTTATTTCGGCGGAAATTCAGGAAGGCGCGGATCAAATCGAAAAATATGACCCGGAGATGCGCTTCAGAAAACTCGCTGGTCTGGCGGCGAAGCTCGTTTTCGTGATGACGATTACGCTCTCCATTTTCCACATCTACACGGCCGGATTCGGCGTTCTCCAGGAATTGAGGCACAGGGCCTTCCATCTTTCCTTCGTGCTTCCCCTGGTCTTTTTTGTTTATTCCATCAAAAAAGGGGAGGCGAAAGGAGCAAAACGCCTAATCTTTGATGTCATCTATGCGATGACGGGGAGCGCCTTTGCGACGGCCATTTTGAGGGAACTTCTCGGTCTTTCTGTTTATACCTCGACGGCCCTTGCCGTAGGCGCCTTTGCCCTCATCCTCTATTTCAAAAGCCGTGAAGAACTGCCGAACCGGTTGACTGCCTATATCGATTTCCCCATTTTCACCGCCATGCTTGCGGGGATTTTTTACATCGGCTATCGCGAGTTCAGCAATCTTCACTTTCTGAGCTGGTTTAATGATCTGAACCCGACTCTCATTTTCTGGGGCATTCTGCTGCTGGGCAACTTCCTGAGTATGGTCTGTCTTTTCGTCTTTCAATGGATTTGTTCTCTTCTTTCCATCACCCGGGGATCTTCCTTGGATTTCAAGACCGACGGCGTCCCCTATTTCGATGTTTTTTGCGCCGTGATTTCCTCGGCGATTTCCATCTACATCTTTCTTGAGTTCAACAACATCGGCGCAAGGGCCGGCAGCCCCGTCGAAACAGATCTGCTCTTGGGCGGGTTTTCCATCCTTCTCGTTCTCGAAGCGGCTAGACGCAGCATCGGCGCGCCGCTGCCGATCGTCGCCATCCTGGTCCTGATCAACTGCTATCTCGGGCCTTATTTTCTTGACATACCCGGGCTGGACATCTTTGCGCACAGGGGCTACCCCGTCTCGAGGATCGTCGATTACATGTATCTCGGCACGGAAGGAATTTTTGGAATTCCTCTCGGTGTCGTGGCCACCTTCGTGTTCCACTTTGTCCTCTTCGGCCTGTTCATCTCCCGGACGGGGCTGGGTCAGCTCTTCATTGACATCGCCATGGCGCTGGCCGGCTGGTCGGCAGGCGGGCCCGCCAAGGTCGCCGTCATCGCCAGCGGGTTTTTCGGATCCATCAGCGGCAGTTCCGTCGCGAATGCCGTGACGGTGGGCTCCTTTACCATCCCTCTCATGAAAAAGGTGGGCTATTCGCCGACTTTCGCCGCCGGTGTTGAAGCGGCCGCAGGTACGGGCGGCCAGCTCATGCCGCCCGTCATGGGGGCGGCGGCCTTCGTCATGGCGGAGTTCCTGGGGATCCCCTATGTGAAGATCGCGTTGTGCGCCGTCCTGCCCTCGTTTCTTCATTTCTTTGCCGTGGGATGGATGGTCCATCTGGAGGCAAAAAAGAAAGGTCTCCTGGGGCTGCCGAGAGAGATGCTTCCGAACCTGTGGCACGTTCTCCGGGAGAGATGGATGTTGCTGGGGCCTTTGGTCATTATCATCTATCTCCTCGTGACGGGGAGCAGCCCTTTTCTGGCCGCTTTCTGGGGGATTATTTATGGCACGGCCACGGGCCAGATCCACAAACGGACGATGCCGTTTCTGCTGCCGCTTCTGCTTAGCATACTGCCCGTGCTCTTCGGCATGAACCCCTTTGCGGCTATGGAAACGACATTGGGATGGTTTGGATTTTCCGCCATAGCCCTCTATTACTTCTATTGGTCGTCGGAGCTAAAGTCCGTGGGGCTTGGATTCGCGGTGACGGCACTGCTGACGGGGCTGCTCTATCTTGATATTGAGCCATCCCTTGCCTCCTTCTGGACCTGCATGCTGATTATCTTCATCGGTGCCTTCTACCATGAAAGTAAAATGCGGCTGCCCGTCATTCTCACCTGCCTCGAGGAAGGGACGAAAAACGCCATCGCCATCGGGGCCGCCTGCGCCTGCGTGGGCTTCATCGTCGGGGCGACCACGCTCACCGGAATCGGGCTCAAATTCGCCGCAGCCGTCATCAACATTGCCCACGGGATCGCTGTGTTCCTCAACCCAATATTCATGGGGCTCACAACCGTCAGCGACGTTACGCTATTCTTTACCCTCATTAACACGGCCCTTGCCTGCTTTGTCCTCGGGATGGGCATCCCGACGACGGCCCAGTACATCATTGCCGCCATGATCGCCGCGCCGGCCCTCCTGCAGTGGGGCATCCACCCCCTGCTGTCCCACATGTTCGTCTTCTTCTATGCGGTTCTCGCCGACGTAACCCCTCCGGTGGCACTGGCGGCCTACGCGGCGGCGGGCGTGGCCGGGAGCGATCCCTTCAGGACGGGATTCCGGGCCTTCAGCCTGTCCCTGGCAAAGACTTTCGTACCCTTTGCCTTCATCTACGCGCCTATCGTTCTCCTCATGCCCTGGCTGCTGGACCCTAAAGAAATCTTTGACTGGCTATGGTTTATCCAGTGCGCCTTCACCCTCTGGCTGGGTGTCATGGCCATGGGGGCCACCGTCGTGGGGTACTTCGGGGGAGGGCGGTTGAACTATTTCGAGCGTTTCCTTTTGGGAACGGCGACCATCCTTCTCATTATACCGGGGACGACGACGGATATCATGGGTATGGTGATTCTGGCTGGGATCTTCGTCAAACAGATCCTCAAGAGCCGTCGGGAGAAAAAGAAGGTTGCCGTAGAGACGTAAGCAGTGATCAAAATCCCGAATGTCGGGTATGATTTGCAGAAAACTAAACAAAAGAGAGGGTTTTATGGCACAGAAAAAAATTCGCGTCATTCAGTATGGGCTTGGCCCTATCGGGATCGAAACGGCAAGGCTCGTCACAAAAAAATCCGGAATGGAGATCGTGGGGGCCGTCGATATTTCAAAGGATCTTGTGGGCAAGGACCTGGGGGAGATCCTCGGCCTGAATAAAACGCTGGGCGTCAAGGTAACGGACAACGGAAAGGCGCTCTTCGCAAAGGCCGGGGCGGATGTGGTCCTTCACACGACTGGATCCCGAATCAGGAAGATCTACCCCGAACTGGAAGAGATCATCCAGGCAGGTCTGAACATCATCTCGTCATCGGAAGAGTTGCTGTTTCCCCTGAAAGAAAACGTCGAACTGGCGAAGAATGTAGACAAGCTTGCGAAGAAACATCGTGTCACGGTGCTTGGAACCGGCGTCAATCCCGGCTTTGTCATGGATTCCCTCCCCCTCTTTCTTACGGCAGTCTGCCAGGACGTGAAAAAAATTCATGTGGAGCGGATTGTCGACGCCGGGACAAGGCGATACCCCCTCCAGAAGAAAGTCGGAGCCGGGATGACATCGGATACGTTCTATGAAAAGATCGGCAAAAAAGAGCTGGGTCACGTTGGGCTTCTGGAATCCCTTTACCTTGTAGCTGAAAAACTCGGCATGGCTCTCGATGATGTCATCGAAACCATTGATCCTGTTATCGCTGCAAAGGCCGTTAAGACACAGTATTTTTCGCTGAAACCTGGTGATGTGGCAGGCATCAAACATTCGGTTAAAGGAATCAAGAAAGAAGAGGCAGTCATTACACTGGATTTGCGGATGTATATCGGCGCCGACGACCCTCACGATTCGGTCCACATTGTCGGAACACCGGAGATCAAGCTCCGGATTGAGGGTGGTGTGGCCGGAGACCAGGCTACGGCAGCGGTTCTTGTGAATTCTGTCCCGGTTGTTATCAATGCCCGTCCCGGTCTTGCGACGGTCAAGGATCTGCCGGCGGCTCATTTTAAACGCTGAGTAAATTGTACGTTACGTCACGGAATTGCCGGTGCCCAAAGACTGTATCATGGGGTCGTCATAAGGACATGTCATGGAGGAAGGACGGTTAAAACTCAGAGAACTACTGATCAACCGTCAATGGTGCAAGGGATGCGGCATATGCGTGGCTTTCTGTCCGAAGCGCGTTCTGGAGCTCGATGATAAGGGGAAAGCTGTTGCCGTGCGGTTCAAAGATTGCCTCGGCTGCAGGCTCTGTGAGTTAAGATGTCCGGATATGGCCATTGAAATGCCGGTGCTCATTCAATATGATTAGCGCCGTTTCTTTCCGGGAGTATTTTTTGGTAGAGAAGCGCCCCGCCCGCAGGAAGGGGAACGTCACATCACAAACATGCAGGTAAGATCACATGAAAGGCATCGTTAAGTTTGTACAGGGAAACGAGGCTTGTGTAGAAGGCGCCTTGTATGCAGGGCTTGATTTTTTCGCAGGGTATCCCATCACGCCTTCTACGGAAATTGCCGAACATCTTTCTTTGCGTCTTCCCAGATCGGGAGGCAAATTTATCCAGATGGAAGATGAAATCGCCTCCATATGCGCCATCATAGGAGCCTCGCTCACGGGGCGAAAGGTTATGACGGCGACCAGCGGCCCCGGATTCTCTCTGATGCAGGAAGCCCTCGGATATGCCGTGATGGCTGAGATTCCCTGCGTCATCGTCAACGTGCAACGGGGGGGGCCATCGACGGGAATCCCGACGCATGTGAGCCAGGGCGATGTGAATCAGACCCGTTGGGGGACCCACGGCGATCATGCCATCGTTGTCCTGACCGCTTCAAACCACCAGGATGTTTTTGCCATGACCGTGGAGGCGTTCAATATATCCGAGACCTACCGGACGCCGGTGGTGCTGTTGTTCGATGAGGTGGTGGGCCACATGCGCGAGCGTCTGATTCTTCCTGACCAGGGAGACGTTCCCATCGTGGAACGTCTGAGAACGTCGGTAAATCAAGGCGTGGATTATCATCCCTATTTGCCCCGCGAGGACGGACGGCTGCCCATGTCCGATTTCGGCGGTGTTCATCGCTATAACGTAACGGGTCTGTATCACGACATGTGGGGATTCCCCTCCGATGATCCGGGTGTCGTACACGGGCTCATCCGGCATTTGATGGACAAAATCGAGAACAGAACCAGCGAACTTGCCATGTTTAAAGAATTTTACACAGAAGATGCCGACTGCCTGCTCATTTCTTACGGTTCCGCCGCGCGCTCCGCCCGGCATGTGGTGGAAAGGCGCCGCAGACGCGGCGAAAAATTCGGACTGCTGGAAATGCTGACTCTCTGGCCTTTTCCCTACGATCTGGTCCGGCAGAAGGCCGCCGGCGCAAGATACATTGTGGTCGTGGAGATGAATACAGGACAACTATGTCAATCCGTCCGGCTGGCGGTGGACCGGCCGGAGCGGGTCTTCCTGGCCAACAGGATCGACGGCGTGTTGATCAGCCCGACGGATATTCAAAGGATGCTGCACGTGATCCACGGAAGGGGGGTGTAGACAATGGCGATGAAAGACTACATTCGTGAACGATTCTTTCCCCATATGTGGTGTGCCGGTTGCGGGCATGGTATCGTTTTAAACGGTTTGATACGGGCGATTGAGAAGCTGAGGATCAGCAAAAGCGATATCGTTATGGTGTCGGGAATCGGCTGTTCCGCTCGCATTACCGGTTATCTTGATTTTCATACCATGCATACCCTCCACGGTCGCGCCCTGGCTTTCGCCACGGGGATTAAGCTGAGCAGACCGGAATTGCGTGTGATAGTACCCATGGGCGACGGAGACGCTCTTGCCATTGGAGGCAATCATTTCATCCACGCTGCCCGTCGTAATATAGATATTACGGCCATTGTGATGAACAACCGGATCTATGGGATGACCGGCGGCCAGTACTCCCCCTTGTCCGGTTACGGAACCATGGCGAGCACCGCCCCTTACTCAAATATCGATCAGAGTTTTGACATGGTCGGGCTGGCCGCTGCCGCGGGTGCGACTTTTGTGGCGCGGAGCACCACCTATCATGTTCATGAGATGACCGAAATGATCCAAGAGGCTGTTCTCCATAAAGGATTCTCTGTGGTGGAGATCATATCCCCCTGCCCCACCTACTTTGGGCGCAGCAACCGGCAGGGCGATGCTGTGGACATGCTCAAGCATATGAGCAAGACAACCATCCCTATCGGGTCAACGGCCAAAGAAGAGAATCCCGACCTGATTGAGCGCGGGATTTTTATTCGCAAGGAACTGCCCGAATATTGTTCAGCATATGACGCCGTTATTCATCGTGCAATGGAGGGGAAATAATGGTGGAGCGGACGAGATTTGTATTTTCCGGGTCAGGCGGGCAGGGAGTGATTACGGCTGCCATCATTCTGGCGGAAGCGGCTGTACTCTACGAGAACCTGAATGCGGTCCAAACCCAGGATTACGGCGCCGCGGCAAGGGGTGGGACGACCCGTTCCGAAGTCATCATCTCCGATTCGGAAATATTCTTTCCGAAGGTTAACCAGCCAAACGTGCTGGTGTGCCTCACCCAGGAAGCATACAACAAATTCTCCCGCATCCTTCGTCCCGGAGGGCTCCTGATTACTGATACTCGCTATGTCCAGACCGAGCGGACCGTCGATGCCGTGCAAAAAGCCCTCCCCATGTATCAGACCGTCATGGACAGGATAGGCAAACCGATCGTTTTCAATATCTGCATGCTTGGTGCGGTAACGGCACTGACCGGCGTTGTCCGTCCCGAGTCGATTATGGAAGTGCTCAAGGTACGGATTTCTGAAAATGTTTTGGAAATGAACCGGCAGGCCCTCGACATCGGACTGGAACTGGGAATTGCAGAGGTTTGATCTTTTAATAAAAGCCTGTTGAAGGCTGTGTGGAAAAAAATGTCATGATCAGGTTTTACGAAGTCCACAAGTGGTTCAAAAAATTACATGTCCTGAATGATGTCAATCTCCATGTCAGGCAGGGTGAAGTCGTGGTCGTCTGCGGCCCATCCGGTTCAGGCAAATCCACCCTGATACGGACCGTCAACAAACTTGAACCCATCGATAAGGGAAAGCTGATTGTTAACGGCATGGATCTGTCCGACCCCAAATTGAATCTTAATAAACTCCGTGCGGAGATCGGCTTTGTGTTCCAGCAATTTAATCTCTATCCGCATCTTACGGTCCTGAAGAATATTACACTGGCCCCGGTAAAGATACGAAACATTCCCAGGAAAGAAGCGGAGGAGCAGGCCATGGTCCTTCTTGAGAGGGTCGGGTTGACGGAAAAGAGAGATGATTATCCGTCACAACTCTCCGGAGGACAGCAACAGAGAGTCGCCATTGCCCGTGCCTTGGCGATGAAACCTAAAATTATGCTGTTTGATGAACCGACATCAGCTCTCGATCCGGAAATGATCGGCGAGGTTCTGGAGGTGATGCAGGGTCTTGCCCATACAGGAATGACTCTGATTGTGGTGACACACGAAATGGGATTTGCCAGTGAAGTGGCGGACCGGGTGGCCTTCATTGATTTCGGCGTTATCCTTGAAGAGGCCCCGCCGAAAGAGTTTTTCAATAATCCCCGGCATGAAAGGACGAAGCTCTTCTTGAAAGAGATTTTATCACCGATGCATTAACATTTTTGAAAGGAGGATATAAGAATGAAAAGGATCGGCATTTTATTGTTAACCGTAGTATTTCTGAGCAGCTTCTGTGGCGTCGCTCTGGCAGGGGATACCCTGGACGAGGTAAAGAAAAGAGGAATCCTTGTTGCGGGGGTAAAGGATTCAACACCCGGGTTTGGCTATATTGATGAAAAAACCCGTGAAATCGTAGGCTATGACGTCGATTTCTGCAAAGCCATCGCGAAAAAGCTGGGTGTGAAACTGGAGCTGAAGTCCGTAACCTCGGCAACCCGGATGCCCCAGTTGGTCGCCGGAAATATCGATATCGCCGCCGCTACGATGACAAAGACCGCGGACAGGGCCAAACAGGTTGAATTCAGTTATACATACTTCTTTACAGGCCAGAAATTTCTGACGAGAAAAGGCATGGTGAAAAAACTGGCCGACTTGGAAGGGAAAAAGATCGGAACGGCCAAAGGTTCAACCTCGGAACAGAACGCAAAAAAGGCGCTGCCCAGGGCGACAATTCTTTCTTTTGACGATTATCCCCAGGCATTCCTGGCTTTGCAGCAGGGGAAAGTTGTTGCTGTGACAACGGACGAGTCGATGCTCGCCGGCATCCTGGCAAAGGCGCCGGATAAGAAAAATTATGAGATTCCGAGCATCCGGATCTCCGATGAGCCCTACGGTCTGGGAATCCGCAAAGGGGATAAAAATTTCCTGAATTTTGTGAATGCCACCCTTCTGGAAATGGAAAAGAAGGGCGAGGCAAAAAACATATTTAACAGATGGTTTGGTCCCAAATCACCGGCGCCGTTAAAGCGTGATTTCAAGATTACGTCGGAAAAACTTTCATGGGAGCAGTAATCATCCGTGTTCAGCTATAAATTTGATTGGGCAATCGTCACGTCAGGCCAGTATTTCGAGTGGCTCGTTTCCGGGGTAAAGATCACCCTCGAACTGTCTGCAGTGTCGATTGCCCTTTCTTTTGTCATCGGGTTGCTCGTCGCCGTCATGCGTATGAGCAATATGAAACCGATTCTCTGGTTCTCCCACGCCTACCTGGAATTCTTTCGAAACACCCCGCTGCTGGTGCAGATATTCTTCTGGTATTTCGGTTCATACAAGATCCTTCCCCAGGGTGTTAATGACTGGCTCAACGCCAGGGATTTTGAGTTTACCGCGGCGGTTATTGCTTTAACCATTTATACGTCCGCCTTTATTGCGGAGGATATTCGCTCCGGGGTTCGTTCCATACCAAAGGAGCAGATGGAAGCCGCGCGAAGTTCCGGATTTTCGTATTTACGGTCGATGCAGTATATCATTTTGCCTCAGGCGATCCGGATTACCATTCCACCCCTGATCAATCAGTTTCTCAACCTGACGAAAAATTCTTCCCTTGCCATGACCATCGGTGTGGCCGAACTCACCTATCAGGCCCGCCAGGTGGAAAGTTACACGTTTAGGGGATTCGAGGCGTTTACGGCGGCAACCCTGGTTTACATTGCCATTTCCGTCGTCATCACAGGACTGGTCACCCTTTACAGCAAAAAGGTGTTGAGCCCTATGGGGGTTAGATAGGCATGGATGCGGGATTTGATTTCACGGTGATATGGGACAATATGGCCCATTTTATGATCGGTCGTTACCCCAGCGGCCCGATAGGAGGGGTGCTGCTGACGTTCTATCTGGCCGTGGTGTCCCTGGTTTTTTCTTTCTTCGGTGGACTTATTCTGGGGCTCATGTGTGTTTCCCTCAACAGGTTCATCAAATACCCGACCCTGGCAATCGTCAACGCGGTAAGGGGGATGCCCCTGCTCATGGTCATCTTCTGGATGTATTTTTTATTACCGGCACTCATGGGCCGCCCGACGCCGGAAAGCTGGACCGTGATCATGGCCTTAACCCTGTTTACTTCCGCCTATATGTCGCAGATTGTACAGGCCGGCATTGAAGGCATTTCAAAGGGACAGACGGAAGCTGCCCTCTCCACTGGCCTTCACCACTGGCAGGCCATGCTTTTTATCATCCTGCCCCAAGGCCTCCGTAATATGATTCCGTCATTCGTGAATCAGTTCGTATCCATGATCAAGGATACCTCTCTTGCGTTCATCGTCGGCGTTTCAGAACTGACCCATGTGGCTACACAGGTCAACAACCGGACCATGATATATCCCACAGAGATATTCCTGTTCATTGCCGTCGTTTATTTCATCATCTGCTTTGCCTTCACGAGCCTTTCCCGGTGGCTGGAGACAAGGCTCGCATGGCGTAAATAACAACACCGGGCCCGGTGCCGCTTCTCCCCATCACCTTTTTGTCCGACGTCCTTGTCGCAGCCGGATCACCGCTTGTATAGACAAAAGTATCTCTTGCGGAATTCAAAGTGATCCTGGGAATATAAGAAGTCCTTGCAATGAAAGAAGCATTGGGGGGGGTATGGTACTTGTGGCAGCGTTGCTCTCGGTCTGTGCGATACGGCTGATGCGAATCTTCCTGAGCCGGTTACGAGTCGACACTTTAAATCATTAATAAATCATGTAGATATGTGAAGCAGCAACCCCTTGAGATAGCGCCCTTCCGGATGCGCCAGATTGGTGGGGTGATCCGGGCCGGGGCCGAGGGTCTGAAGCAGGCGGGCCGTCTTCCCCGCATCCCTCACGGCGCCTGCGACAATCTTTCCGAAAAGGTCCTCGTCGATGTAATTGGAACAGGAAAAGGTAGCAAGGATGCCCCCGTCCCTGATGCGCCGGACAGCCTGAAGATTGACGTCCTTATAGGCCCTTGCGGCTTTCGCAACGTCTTTTTTGGCTTTGGCAAAGGCGGGAGGATCGAGGATCATGATATCGAAGCATCCGTCCGTCTCCCGGAGGTAGGTGAAAACATCGGCCCGGACAACAGGGCATTGATCCGCTGAAAAGCCGTTCTTCTGAAGATTCCATCGGGCCATCTCGTTGGCGGATTCGGAAGAGTCAACGGAGATGACGCGTTTCGCACCGCCCCTGGTGCAATAAACGGAAAATGCTCCCGTATATGAGAAAGCATTGAGACACGTCGTCTGATTACTGAATTTCTCCACAATCTCCCGGTTGTGTCTCTGATCGAGGAAAAAGCCCGTCTTCTGCCCCGTAAGCATGTCCACCCTGAAATGAAGGCCGTTTTCCGTGATTTCCGCCGTCTCGGGAATCGTTCCATGGACGCAGCCGATGCGATCCTCAAGTCCCTCAATCTGTCTCGCCCGGCCTTCACTGCGCTCATAGATCCCTTCAGGATTTATTTCGCGGAGCAGACCGTCCAGAACTACCCCCCGGTTTTGTTCCATCCCCGCCGTGGCAATGGAAAAAACCAGATAACGATCATACCGGTCAACGATCAGACCGGGCATCCCATCGCCTTCAGCATTAACGAGACGATACGCGTTTGTATCCTTCGGAATCACCTTTCTTCTCAGCTCCATGGCCGTCCGGATCTTCCGAAGCCAGAAGCCCTCGTCGATGGTTTCATCCATATTCGTGGTCAGCAATCGAAAGACAATGTCGCAACGGGGATTGTAGAATCCCAGTGCAAGCGATTCCCTTTTATGCGTTGCCGCAACTACCACGTCACCAGGTTCCGGACGTCCTTCGACGGACGATACGGCGCCGGAAAAGAGCCACGGATGTTCCCGGAGGAGAGACGCTTCCCGGCCCGGTTTCAGGAATATTCTCGGATATTTCGATCTCATGGGAAAAACTCGGATTTTCTATTTTCCGGCAATGTACCGGTTCATCCCGTAAAACGCAAGAACCGTGTTGAAAGATTCCGGAAAATTGATGTGGGAAGCGTCCTTCATGTTAAGATTTCTCGCATTCGTTCGGAATGACATTTTCCCCAATTATGACACAGTCTCCATCCCGGAGAAGATTTGCGTTGATAATCATACGGCCTTTTGGTAGTTTAGCCAAGCATGAAAAAGGAGAAAAGCGAATCATGTATGTCGTAATCATGGCCGGTGGAAAAGGAACCCGATTCTGGCCGAAAAGCAGAGAGAAGATGCCGAAGCATCTCCTGGACATCGGATCAGAAGGGACCATTATTCAGGAAACCGTAAACAGGATTGAACCCCTCGCTCCTCCGGAGAATACCCTGGTCGTAACGGGTCTCAGCCACGCCGATGAGCTGATGAGGCAGTTGCCGGGGATTCCCCGGCAGAACATCCTGATCGAACCCGTGGGCAGAAACACCGCGCCCTGCATCGGCCTTGCCGCCCTGCATATCCAGCAAAAATCCCCTGACGGGGTCATGGTTGTTTTGCCTGCCGATCATCTGATCGCAGAAACAGCGCGGTTCCGTCATATTCTGTCCATTGCGGCCGAAACGGCCCGGCAGTGGGACTGTCTCGTCACCATCGGCATCAAGCCAACAGGGCCGGAAACGGGTTACGGCTATCTGGAGCAGGGTCCCCTGAAAGAAACCATCAGAGGAGAAAATATTTACAAAGTGACGTCCGTGCGGGAAAAGCCCGCCCTGAAACAGGCAAAAGCTTTTCTGAAGAAGGGGCGTTTTTTCTGGAACAGCGGGATATTCATATGGCGGGTCGGGGCGATTCTGGAGGCGATACGTAAATGGCTGCCCGATCTTTACGACGGGCTGTCAGAGATCAAAAGTGCCCTGGGAACGAAGAGGGAGCAGGAGACCATCGGCCGTGTGTACAAAGACCTCCGGTCGGTTTCCATTGACTACGGCGTCATGGAAAAAGCCGAAAACGTCCTTCTCGTCACGGGAGACTTCGGCTGGTCGGACGTGGGAAGCTGGGACGCCCTCTGGGAAATATCGGACAAAGATGAACAGGGCAATTCTGCAAACGTGAAGGGAACTTTCGTCGGCCTGAATACCACCAACTCCCTGATTCACAGCTCCGGGAAGCTCGTCGCTCTGGTCGGCGTGGAGGATCTGATCGTCGTGGAAACCGGGGACGCCCTTCTGGTCTGCAGGAGAGGCTGCTCCCAGGACGTGAAAAAGGTGGTGGAGATCCTGGAAGAAAAAAACATGAAGGAGTTTCTGTAAGGAATTATCATGGCCAATGTCACTGTATCGGGAAAATTTATATTGGCATCCGCATCCCCCCGCCGGATTGAACTTCTGAGTCTTATGGGGCTTCAATTTGATATTATCCCGGGCAATGTGGATGAGTCCTTCCTGAATGGAGAAACACCGAAGGAGCATGTCTTGAGGCTTTCAGTTGAGAAGGTGAGGAAAACCTCTGTTCAATATCCCGACGCCTGGGTGATGGGGGCGGACACCATCGTTGCCATCAACGGCGAGGTCCTGGGCAAACCCCGGACATCGGATGAGGCGAAAGAGATGCTCGGAAAGCTGAGCGGCCAGACCCACACCGTCTTCACGGGTTTCACCGTCATTAAGAAAAGCGAGGACATTCTCATCAGCGAGGCCGTCGATTCTTCCGTCCGGTTCAGGCGCATACCGGAAGACGAAATGGCGTGGTACGTTGCACTGGAAGAACCCTACGACAAGGCGGGAGGTTACGCGGTACAGGGGATGGGAGCCTTTTTCATCCGGGAGATTCGCGGTTCCTATACAAACGTCATGGGGCTTCCCCTGTGCGAGGTGGTGGATGTTTTGAAAAGGATCGGGGCTTTGAGATTTTCATGAGGGGACGATGGAGTCAACTGTCAGGACCAACATAGAGAGAATCAGGAATCGAATCGCCGAGGCGGCTTCCCGATCCAGTCGAAACGTCTCCGACATCCGGCTCATGGCCGTAACCAAAACGGTCGATGACGACCGGATCATGGCGGCCATCAACGCGGGGGTGGATATCATCGGGGAAAGCTATGTCCAGGAGGCGAAAAGAAAGATTGAAAAGATGGGAAGGCCGATTGAATGGCACATGATCGGCTACCTGCAGGGCAACAAGGCGAAATATGCCGTCCGGCTTTTTGATATGATCCATTCCGTAGATCGGATGGATCTGGCCGCTGAACTCGACAGAAGGGCGGGCATGGCAGGATGCCGGATGAACATCCTCATAGAAGTCAATACAAGCGGCGAAAAAACAAAAAGCGGCGTCCATCACCGGGAGGCCATGCAACTCATCAAAGAAGTCGCCCCTCTTGAAAATCTGTCGATTCGGGGGCTCATGACCATGCCTCCCTGGTTTGACGATCATGAAGATGCGCGGCCCTATTTTGCGGCCCTGAGGGCTTTGAGAGACAGGGCCATGGAGGAACAAATTCCGGGGGTGGAAATGGTCGAGCTGTCCATGGGTATGTCCGGAGATTTCGAAGTTGCCGTCGAGGAAGGGGCGACCATCGTGAGGGTCGGCAGAAGCATCTTTGGGGAGAGAACATGAAAAATATCAAATGGCAGATTATTCTGGGCGTATCATTAGTGGCATTATCTGCTATTTTTTATATCATCCACTATGTCATTTTCAGGGATGCCCATCACATCTTCCTATATCTTATCGGCGATATCGCTTTTGTATTTATCGAGGTGCTTTTGGTGACCATGATCATTCATGAGGTGCTGGCCATCAGGGAAAAGCGGCTCCTTCTTGAAAAACTGAACATGGTCATCGGCTCTTTTTTCAGCGAAGTGGGGAAGGATCTCCTGAAAATTTTCGCGAGCTTTGATCCTCAATCGGAAAGGATACGACAGAGTCTCGTTGTTACCGACCGGTGGACCCCCGGGCAGTTTTTCGACGTGAGCAAAAGCCTGAAAGAATACCGGCATGATATCGACATTGCGAGAAGCAACGTCCCGGCGTTAGAACAATTGCTCGTCGGAAAGCGGGAATTCCTCCTCCGCCTTCTGGAAAATCAGAACCTTCTTGAGCACGATTCGTTTACGGAACTTCTCATGGCCGTTTTTCACCTCACCGAGGAGCTGGAATCCCGGGCGGATCTTGTGCAATTATCCGAACCAGATCAAAAGCATCTTGCCAATGACATGAGGAGGGCCTACAGCCTCCTGATTTCAGAATGGCTGGACTATATGAAGCATTTGAAAGAGAACTATCCGTATCTCTTTTCTTTTGCCATGCGGACAAACCCCTTTGACCCGGACGCCACTCCGGAAATAAAAGAATAATAGGAGAGATGAACATGGACAAAGCGGCATTTTTCAAGTTGAGTTATGGTCTGTATGTGGTTACGTCGAAGAAAGATGGTCAGTTGAACGGGCAGATTGCCAACACGGCCATTCAGGTCACCTCCGATCCGCCGACCATTGCGGTGT
>JBAWYD010000020.1:0-26609 GCA_037143735.1 Deltaproteobacteria bacterium | reverse complement strand
TGAATTTCGGTGGATTGGATTTAGCCTATCCGACCTTTGAGGAAGCAATGTTTGTTGTGGTTCCTGTTCCCTATGACCTGACATCAACGTATCAGTCCGGGTCACGGAAAGGGCCATCTGCGATCCTCGATGCTTCGGGTCACATGGAATTATACGATGAGGAACTCTGCCGGGAGACGTATCTAACCGGCATCTATACCCAGCCATCTTTAGAGCTGGACGCCAGGGGCCCGGCCGAGATGATGATCTCCGTGCGACAGGCCGTCACGGAAGTGCTGTCTTACGATAAGATCCCAGTTATCCTGGGAGGGGAACACAGTATTTCGTTCGGTGTGGCTCAGGCGATGAAAGATAAGTATCCTGAAATATCCGTGTTGCAGCTTGACGCCCACGCCGATCTGAGAAATTATTACCAGTGCAGTCCTTACGGCCATGCCTCCGTTGCCCGACGGATATCCGAGATATGTCCCCTTGTACAGGCGGGAATCAGGAGCATGAGCGCAGAAGAAGCAACCTTCCTGTCGGATGGTCAGGTGAAATCATTTTCAGCCGATTTTATTCTTGAAGAGCCCCTGTCGTGGGAGAAAATCTGTGGGCATCTTCACGGCGATGTCTATATAACGATCGACATCGATGTCCTTGATCCGTCCATTATGCCGGCAACGGGTACACCTGAGCCGGGCGGGATTTTATGGAAGGATCTTTTACGTCTTGTGAAGGAGGCATCCAGGCATTGCAGGGTGCGGGGTTTTGATGTTGTTGAACTGTCACCCATTCCCGGAATGGTTGCCCCTGATTTCCTTGCCGCCAAGCTGGTATATCGAATCATGGGGTATTTGACGGAAAGCGCAGCTAATGAATCCGGCCGCGATAAATGAGTCAACGTCCATCCGGATTTGTTTTGACCTGAGGAGGAGGATGATTCAATGGTGCTGAACGTCGGTCAAGTCTCTATTCTCTATGTGATTCCACCGACCATCGGGTTTTTCATATTAATCGCTCTCGCCCTGGTTTCCGTTTTGAGAGGCCGAAAAAACCCCACCAATCTTCTGTTTGCCGGGATCTGCTTTGTGGGAGCCCTTGTAAATGCGAATGTAGCGTTGGTTTCAATTCTGCCGGATAAAGCCCTGGCTCTGAAAATCGACAGATCACTCTATCTTTTTATCGTCTTTGCCGTTCCTCTGTTTATTCAATTTGTTCACTCTTTCCTCGGAATCCCCATGCGCAAGTGGCTCGTGTACAGTGCCTATCTATTTAGTCTCATGATCTTATTTTTTACTCCCACAGAACTCTTCATCAGCGGTCTTCAAAAATATCATTTTGGAGCCATTGCAAAGCCGGGGCCTGTTTTTTATGTGTTTGCCGTCCTGGTCGTTCTTGCCGTGTTTTATTGCCTTAATGAATTGATTGCAGGTATGAGAAACGCAACGGATAATCAGCAGAAAAACAGGATAAAATACATCCTTGGCGGCATGGGGCTGAGCGCCCTGCTGATTACCCTGAACGTTCTCACCGTCTGCGGATTCAATATTTATCCCATGGGGAATTTCAGCTTCATTCCTGCGATTTTTCTGGCGTTTGGCGTTTTGAAATATGACCTCCTCGATATTGGGGCTGTAATAAGAAGAGGGACCGTTTATTTTATTCTGACAGGGATACTCACCGTCTTATATATCCTGATCATATACCTGTTCAACACCTTGTTCATGGGAGCCCGATATGACGGGGCTCTATTCCTCCCCTTTATCCTGGCGGTTCTGATCGTTCTTCTGTTCAATCCGTTGAGGGAAAAGGTTCAGACATCCATTGATAAGCTTTTTTTCAGGGGGAAATACGATTATCAGAAACTTCTGAAAGAAATCAGCGGGGAAATGGCTTCTCTGTTGAAATTTGAGCAGATCAGGCGTCTCCTCCTTCAGTCCATTTCAGCAGCCCTGCAGGTGACGCAGATCTGCCTCGTGACGTATGACGAATACAGCAGGTCTTTCATAACCTATTCCGGTGAGTCTGACAGCTTGAAAGGCACGGACGACAACAACCTTGATCGGGACCATCCCCTTGTTCTGTTTTTTGAAAAGACGAAAAGGCCGTTAAGCAGGTCCGTTTTCGAGCATCATAGCGGCCTCCCGGATGAAAAGGACATGATTATCCGTGTATTTGATGCGATGGAATCTTCTCTGATCGTACCGATGATGTCCAAAACCGGATTGATGGGTATGATTGCCCTCGGACAGAAGAAATCCGGGGAGTTGTTCGTACACGAGGATATGGAATTGCTCATGACCATCGCAAACCAGAGCGTTTCGGCTATAGGAAATGCAATGGCCTATGAAGAGATTGCAAAACTGAACCGCGACCTTGAAAAGAAAGTCGAAGACAGGACGGCGGAACTGCGCCAGGCCCTGAAAGAAAAAGAGAGGACCCAGGAGCAACTGATTCAGTCGGAGAGCCTCGCGGCCATCGGGCAACTCGTTGCCGGCACAGCCCATGAACTGAACAATCCACTTGCCAGCGCCTCAAGCCTCGTTCAGACCAGCGCCGAATCCGTAGGTGAATGGGAAGTCAAATCGGAAAATCGTGATGAGGTGCTGAGTGACCTTGCCTTCTCGTTGAAAGAGTTAAAGAGGGCAGGTGACATTGTAAGAAGCCTCCTTGATCTTTCCCGCCAGACTCAGGTTTATGTTGAGCCCGTGAACATTAATATCGCCATCGACGATGCCTTGAGGGTTTTGCATAATCAGTACAAATATCTCAAGATAGAAATTGAAAAGCAATACGACGAGGATTTACCACTCGTTAAGGGCAACTTTGCAAATCTGGGGCAGGTCTTCATCAATGTGATAAAAAATGCCATAGAATCATTACCCGGCGGTGAAGGCCGCATTACTGTAACGACGCATTATAAGAAAGACACGCACACTGTTTTGATTGAGTGTCGGGATACAGGAGATGGAATTCCCGGAGAACATCTGAAAAACATATTTAAACCCTTTTTTACAACCAAACCTGTGGGAAAGGGAACGGGTCTGGGCCTCTATATATCCCATGAAATTGTCAGGAGGCACGGGGGAGATATTTTTGTGAAGAGCGAGATAGGCAAGGGAACGGTCATTTCAATTGAACTTCCGCAAGAGAGGGAAGAAGAATGAAAAATACCCCCATTTAGGACGTCGTAATATGGAATCCCCTATGGAAAAAAAGGAATCATAAATGCCTCTTTTCTCTCTGAAACCGACGCACAAGGTCATCAAGTCCTATTATAGTGCCATTGCGAATCTGACGCAGCTCGATCTTCTGTCCGAAGGGGCCGTCGCTCCGGCCTTTTCCGCTCTGCTCCGGCATTGCGCCCATCAGGTTCAATGGACGTTGGCCGAGCAGTTCACCATAAAGCGCGATCAAAAGAGCATCCGGGTGGACGGCGCCCTGCTTGACGCCTTCAAGCTGATTCACGGCATCTGGGAAGCGAAGGACACCACCGACGACCTGGAGAAGGAAATCGCGAAGAAATTCAGGGCGGGCTACCCGAAGGAAAACATCCTTTTCCAGGCCCCTGACCGTGTCATTCTCTATCAAAACGGCCAGGAAGTTTTCAACACATTCATCGCCAGACCGGAGCATCTCATCGAATCGCTCCAGGCATTTTTCTCCTGGCAGCCCCCGGCGTATGAGGCCTGGGAGCGGGCTGTCGAGGAGTTCAAGCTGAAAGTTCCAGAGCTGGGGGCGGGGCTTCTCAAACTGATCGAAAAGGAACGGATCGGCAACAAGCCCTTTCTCCGGGCCTTTAACGCCTTCGCCGCCCTGTGCCGCCAGACCCTCAATCCCAATCTTTCCGATCCGGCTGTAGAAGAGATGCTCATCCAGCACCTTCTGACGGAGCGTATCTTCCGCAAGGTTTTTGACACGCCAGACTTTGTGGAGCGGAACATCATCGCCCATGAGATCGAAAAGGTTATCCAGACACTGACCTCCGCCTATTTCAACCGGAAGGAGTTTCTGAAATCCCTGGATCATTTCTACGGGGCCATCGAAGCGGCCGCCGCCACTATCGACGACTTCTCTCAGAAGCAGGCATTTCTCAATACGGTTTACGAAAAGTTCTTCCAGGGCTTCTCCGTCAAGGTTGCGGACACCCACGGCATCGTCTATACGCCCCAGCCCGTTGTGGATTTCATGGTCCAATCCGTTCAGGATATCCTCCAGAGGGAATTCGGCCGCTCCCTCTCCGATCCAGGTGTGCACATCCTCGATCCCTTCGTGGGAACGGGGAATTTCATTCTGCGGATCATGCGGGAGATCCGGCGGAGCCAACTGCCCCACAAATACGCCTCCGAAATCCACTGCAACGAGGTGATGCTGCTGCCCTACTACATCGCCGCCATGAACATTGAGCATGCCTTTTATGAGCTTACGGGAGCCTACAAGCCCTTTCCCGGCCTGTGCCTGGTCGACACCTTCGAGCTGGCGGAGGCGAAACAGGGAGATATATTTGCAGAGGAGAATACGGAGCGCATCCTGGCACAGCAATCGGCGCCCATCTTCGTCATCATCAGCAATCCGCCGTATAACGCCGGGCAGATCAATGAAAACGACAACAACAAGAACCGGAAATACAGGGTCATGGACAAACGGGTTGCCGACACCTATGCGAAGGATTCAAAAGCCACAAACAAGAACGCCCTGTCCGACGTCTATGTGAAGGCCATCCGCTGGGCCGCCGACCGGATCGGCGATGAAGGGATCGTGGCCTTAATTACGAATAACAGTTTTATTGATGGGATCGCTTTTGACGGGATGCGGAAGCATTTATCCCAGGACTTCGACACCGTGTATATCCTCGATCTGGGAGGCAATGTTCGGAAAAACCCGAAACTCTCCGGCTCGACGCATAATGTCTTTGGCATTCAGGTGGGCGTGAGCATCAACCTGTTTGTGAGAAAGGGCAACACACCGCTGAGAAGCGCAAAAATTCATTATTCCCGACTGGATGAATACTGGCGTAAAGAGCAGAAGTACGACTTTCTGGATCAGAAAATACAATGGGCGAATATCGAATGGCAGGAAATTGCACCAGACAAAAACAATACCTGGCTCACTGCCGGTCTGGACAACGCCTTCGGGACGTTTCTGCCGATGGGGTCAAAGGAGGGCAGGACAGGTCGAGAAGACGTCATTTTCAAGATTTACGGACGTGGCGTGTCCACGAGCCGCGACGTCTGGGCCTATCATTTCCGGCGGGATGAACTGGCACAGAATATCGCACGTATGATCGAAACCTATAACGACCACGTCGCCCGCTGGGGCCGCCTGACAACGAAACCCAACATCGATGATTTTGTAAACAATGACGAACGGAAGATAAGCTGGGGCATGGACCTTAAACTGGATTTGAAACGGGGCCGTTTTGCCGAATTCAACGAGGACAAAATCCGCCCATCTCTCTATCGTCCCTTTGTTAAACAACATCTTTTCTTCGACCGTATCTTGAATGAAAGGGTTTACCAGATGCCTGCCATTTTCCCTGACTCTGATACGGAAAAAGAAAATCGCGTCATCTGCGTCACCGCAGTGGGTAACACCAGGCCGTTTCAGTGTGTCATGACTCATATCATCCCTGATTTGCATTTGACCGGCGAAGCCCAGTGCTTCCCTTTCTACATCTACAATGAGGACGGGACAAACCGAAGAGAAAACATCACGGACTGGGCACTGGCGCAATTCAGGGAACATTACGGTGATGAGGCCATCGCAAAATGGGATATTTTCCACTATATCTACGCCCTGCTCCACTATCCGGCATACCGGGAGACCTACGCCGCCAATCTCCGGCGGGAGTTGCCCCGCATTCCCTTCGTCACGGAATTCCGGAGCTTTGTTGAAATTGGCGCAAAGCTGGCGCGCCTTCATGTCCAGTACGAGGACCAGCCTGAATACCCCCTCCGGTGGATCGAGAATCCCGACGCTTCCATGACCTGGCGCGTCGAAAAGATGAAACTTACGAAAGACAAGACCGCCGTCATCGTCAATGATTTTCTGATATTGAGCGGCATTCCGCCCGCTGTTTTCGAGTACCGCCTCGGCAACCGCTCCGCCCTGGAATGGGTCATCGATCAGTATCAGGTCAGCGCCGATTCCCGCAGCGGCATCGTCAACGATCCCAACAACCTCGACGATCCGCAGTACATCATCCGCCTCATCAGCAAGATCATCACCGTAAGTCTGGAAACGGTGACAATTTTAAAGTCCCTGCCGGAAGTGACTATTGGTTTTCATGCTCCTAACCACTGAACATTGTTTTTAAATTCCGTTTTTTCCAGTGCACCTACAAGCCTTCTGTCGGCGGTGATCATTTTGGTCTCGTAAATCCCGGCCACCGCCACGTACATGGCATCATAGACCGTTATTCCGCTGTGCAGGGCGATGGAAACAGACAGAGGCATAATCTGCCTGGAGTACTCGATCTTTATGGGCAAGGACGTAATGGCGTCAACAATCTCTTCGACCTCATCAGGGGTCAATTCATGCAGACGCTGCTTTTTCCAGAGGATATTTCCTGTCTCAGGGTAGAGCAGATCGGGCGCCAACAGCATAAGTTTACCATCTGCCACCCACGACATGACTTCCTGTGCCCTGTCCGAAAGGATTTCCGGCACATAGAACTTGATAAGCACACTCGCATCAATGACCAGATTCACCGGGACCTATCCTCCCGCAACAATTCGGCGCTGTCGGTAAATGTCCTGTACTTTCCTGTGAGTTTCATTCTTATCTCAGCCGCTCGCTGTGCAACGTCCTCATTAGGCTGACGGGATGTTTTTACCAGGATTTCACGCAGTTCCTGCTGTAGGGGGCGGTTGCGGGATTTGGCCCTCTGCTTCAGTTCTTTAATAACTTCATCGGGTATATCACGGATCAATACGTTTGCCATATCATACCTCCTTGCTATCATAACGATAGCACATAGGCAGATAGTTTGCCATACATTTTTTATAGTCTTCTCCTTTTTTCACAACCAAACCCGTGGGCAAAGGAACGGTCATTTCAATTGAACTTCCGCAAAAGAAGGAAGAAGAATGAAAAATACCTTGACAAAGTACAGAGGGGTGGTTTACAAGGTTGATCTTAATTTCAAGAAGTTGTTATTTATGACGCGGGGTGGAGCAGTCCGGTAGCTCGTTGGGCTCATAACCCAAAGGTCGGAGGTTCGAATCCTCTCCCCGCTACCAATACAATCAGGGGTTTAGAGAGTTTTTCTAAGCCCCTCTTTTTTTGTCTGCTACCCTGTTTATCCTTCATGCCTTTTTCGGTTTGTCCTTGAAAAATTTCCATAAAAAAGGCAGACTATTTGTGTAAATGGATTTGAAAATAAAAAACCCTTACATGTAAAAATTTCTTATCGCATAGTGAACAGACTGCAACATGTCATTCGGGAAGCGGGTCGTCTCGTCAGCTTTCTGCTCCGCGTATTGCGTGGCTTTAAACGCAATCAGGGCTTGCTGTTATCCGGTGCAATCGCCTACTACACATTACTGTCCATCGTTCCCATGACCATCCTCATCCTGATTGTGCTGTCGCACTTTATAGATGCAGGACAATTGTTTCACACCTTATCAGCGTATCTGGAAATGGTGATACCCGGCTATGCAGCGACTCTGACTGAACAGGCGAGGGCGTTTCTTGAGCACCGTGAGGTGATTGGCGTGATTGGATTCCTGGTGATGCTGTTTTTCAGCTCCATAGCCTTCACGGTGCTTGAAAACGCCATGTCTGTAATCTTTTTTCGTCGTGTCAGAATCATGCGCCGCCACTTTCTCGTATCCGCCATTATTCCTTATGTGTATATCTTTTTGATGGCCCTGTGTATATTGCTTGTATCGTTTGTTGCGGGCGCGCTGGAGATCCTTGCAGACAGACAATTGATCATTTTGGGATGGCGTTTCAGCCTTGAAAACACCCCCGGCGTCGTGCTGTATATACTGGGGATGGTCGGTGAGGTGCTGATGCTCACATCGCTGTATCTGGTTATGCCCGTGGGGCGTATTGCATTTCATCACGCACTGATCGGTGGGGTTACGGCAACGATTCTATGGGAAATCACCCGTCGAGTCCTTGTCTGGTATTACTCGACCATATCCCTGGTAAATTTAATTTATGGTTCCTTCGCCACAGTGGTGGTATTTCTTCTCAGTATTGAGGCCGCAGCGTTAATTCTTCTGCTGGGAGCCCAGGTGATAGCGGAATTTGAACGTAAGACGGATCTATCGACCAAAGAGAGCCAATCGGGTTTTGAGACATGATTTTATGATCTACTGGCACGGCTCTTCCCATATTCTCAAGCATTTATGACTTGATTCACACCAGGAGTATCCTGCAGAGCCGATGCATCCATGAGAATCCCTGTCGCTTCCCGGCATAGGTGTTTTTCCGGCTGCGGCATCAACAACGTCTGCCACGACGAGCCGCCATTCCATTCCGTAAAGCCCCACCGTATCCCAGACGATATCTTTCCTTACAGGCCCCTGTTTCCCGACTGCGAGGAACTCATAGGAGCTCTTGCCTTTTCTGTTTGCGGCAATCTTTCTGCCTGCCGCAAGAAGGTTTTCATAAGGTCTGTACAGGGGATCTTCGAAGAGCATGAGGCCGATCTGCTTTGAGTCCTTGTCATATAGAATCCGTCCGTCTTTCTGCATCAGCCACGCCTCATGGGGAAGACCATTCAGGGCGGGGACGATGACGGATGCAATAAATGCCTCGGGGCTGAGAAGGAGACTGACTGCCCCCGCGAGTTTTCTATTCTTCAAATACACGGGATATTCGATATCGACGGAGTCTATTCCCTCGACGGATCGAAAAACATGGCTGAAGACGGGATTCCCGGTTTTCTGCAGCCGGATGACCTGTTCCTGGGTGCTTATGTCCGCGCCTTTGTACTTTTTATATTTTGCGGGCATGACGGTCACCATCCTGCCGTCGAGATCGACGGTTGCGCAGTCGATTGAACCGGGGACTGAACGGCACAGACCAAGAAGCGCCTGCCCGGTTTTTCCGCCCTTGAGTCCGCTCAGTGCTGCCTTTTTAGATGCCACGATGAGACGTCCGTCAATTTTCTTCAGTTCGCTGTCAATAGCAGTTTTCACACTGTTAAGCACACCCGGAGGTTCTTTCAGGGATTGCTGGGCGTAGAGCGAACCGGCAGGAAGCAGCAGAAGCATGACATAGAATAGAATAAACGTCTTCATCTTTAATAATTTTTCCATGAATTCTCCATATATTTATTCAGACTGGCACTGGAACCGAACGCTTTCAAAATATAGTGAAATTATCACCGGGTGTCAACGTGAAAGGAACCGCCGGTTCTTCTGACCGGCCGCTGCCGCGATGATAATTGTCATTCACAAATTTGACATGCGGGGAAAACTGGTTTATAAATACCCCGGAGGGGGAATATGTCAGGGTCAAGACGATTCTCGATCATGTCTCCATTAAACATTCAAGGTGACTCTTGCCATGCCTATCACATCCATATCGAAATTGTATCAGGATGTTCATGATGACGGACTAAAAGAACGAGTAATTCTGGATTATCTTCATTCTGTTGCAAAGATTCAGGATGACCGCATTCAGAAAAGGCTTCTGGAAGAATTGATCAGGGAATACGTCGTTCTGGAAAAAAAGGTGGATGGCCTCTTGAAGAATACCCTTCCGGAAACGGTGGCCAATGAAATCAAGTACGGCGGGAAATTTGCACCCCGTCCCTACGAGTGCACCATTCTGTTTTCCGATATTGCGGGGTTTACGCAACTGGCGGAAAGAATTCCCGGTGAGGCTCTGATAGAGCTTCTGGACCGCCTTTTCAGGGGAATGGACGATCTCGTGGTCAGATTCAAGGGGACGAAAATAAAAACGATCGGCGATGCCTATATGGCGGTTTTCGGCGCCCCTGTTGAATATGAGAATCACGCGATTATGGCGGTGAAAACGGGTGTGGCATTGTTGAACCTGGTTGATGGTATAAACAGACAGCAGTCTCAGAGCCTTCAGATTCGCATTGGCATTCACACGGGCCGGGTTATGGCCGGCGTTGTCGGCAAGGAACGCATGCAGTTCGATGTGTTTGGCGATAATGTAAACATTGCCTCGAGATTTGAGTCTTCAGGGGAAAAGGGGAGGGTGAACGTCTCCCATGAGACGCACACCAGAACCCGTGAACATTTCCATTTTGAGGAAAGAGGAGAAATCGCCCTGAAAAACAAGGCGAACATGAAGGCCTATTTTGTTTTGAAGGAATTGTGAGGCATCCGATGAATCACGAGAAAAGTTACGATCGGCCCATAGAGATTGCAGAAAATATCTACTGGGTGGGATTTCACGAAAAAACGTCGAATTTTCACTGTAATCCATACCTCATTGTAGAGGGTGACCGGGCGGTCCTGATCGATGCGGGCAGCCGTCCCGATTTTGCCGTCGTCATGATGAAGATCCTGCAGACGGGCATCTCTCCCGAGCAGATTGTGGCCCTGATCTATCATCACGTCGACCCCGATCTGTGCGGTTCGCTGTCCAACATGATCGATATCTGCGCGAATCCGGAACTGATCGTCCTTTCCGAACCCCAGAATAACATCTTCATCAGCTATTATATCGAAAGAGAAAAGCGCGGCCTGCTGACGTCGATTGATGACTACGGCAGCGGTTTCACATTTGGAGAACGGACATTGAAATTTGTCAAGACCCCTTATGCCCATGACGCTGGAAGCTTCGTCACGCATGACATGAAGACAGGAACCCTTTTCAGCAGCGATCTGTTCGGAAGTTTTTCGAGCCAGTGGGAACTTTTTGTTGAGTTGGCAGATGATTGCTACACATGCAGAGATTACGATAACTGCATTAAACAAAGGAAGTATTGCCCTCTCCCTGATATTCTGGAATTTCATAAAACGATTATGCCATCGGAAAAAGCCCTCAAGTATGCCATGGATGTCATCGGGGGTCTCGATGTTCAGATGATCGCCCCCCAGCACGGGAGCGTGTTCGCAAGAAAGAAGGATATCGATTTCCTAATTGAACGGCTTGGGGCACTGAAAGGGGTTGGAATAGACGGGATTTCTTAAAGTATTTGTAATGCGTTTGATTTTATCTCATCGATTTTTTTCTGTATAATCATTCTGTGTTCATATGTCTGTGACAGGATATTTTTCATCAAGGTTTGATATTCAATATCGGCAGTCTTGACAATCTCCGTGTAATGCGATTCCAGGATGGATTGTTCAATATCTCTGGCTATAATGAGCATCTTTTCACAAGGAAACGCCCCCGAAGTTAAACGAGTGACGTTATCTTTTAACCCTGCCATTGCCGTATTGACAGCGATGGGGTTGAACGGCCGGCCGGCTTCAAAGTTTTGTTGTTTTTTTGTAATAATCTCTCGCATCTTTTGAATATTTTCAGCATGTCCAACCTCTGCATGGGCTAAATTCTGCCAGAACGCCTGATCTTCCGTCCATATATCAGCACACTGTTTATAGAAATCAGACAGGGTCAGTTCGTATTGAATCATGGATTCGAGTACTTTGGTGATCCTCTCGATATCGGCCACGGTCATCATAACTCCTGTCCTTTCCTGTAAAGGTGTGATGCGTTGATTGATCAAAAAGTGGTTCCGCATGCCCATTCTTGAATGATATCTTCTTTGCCTGAAAGGCCGCCCCCCGGTTGGGAGCTTCAGCGGCCTAAAGTATAGGGCATGTCTGTTTGGGTGTAAAGAAAAAATCACGGTCAAGGCGGGTTTTCCCGCATGACATATCCAGGCAAGGCCAATCGAAAAAGATATCATGAGAATAGCTCCCCCGTATTATTCATTATTTCTATTTTACTCATTCAATAAAATAATATATACCCGTGCCCGGGTGCAGGCTTTGTTTCTGAAGAGAATTTACGGGACATACCAGATCGAGTCGATTGGTAAAAAAGAGAGTGAGAAAGCGTGAAGGAAGAAAAATCCCTGTCGTCACCGACTGCGAGGCAGACACCCGGCCGGTCACCTCTGAAGACTATTATAGAGAAGGTCACGAAAGAATGCACAGACTGCGGTCTCTGCCGCAAGGAGTGCGGTTTCCTTGAAAAATACGGTACGCCGAAGGAGATTGTGGACCGATATGATCCGGGAACGAAGGAAGGGCAGGTCATGCCCTTTGAATGCAGCCTGTGCCGCCTCTGCGACGCCGTCTGCCCTTTCGGAGTAGAACCCTCCGAGATGTTTCTCGAAATGCGCCGGGAATCAGTGGACCGCGGCGCCGGTTCCTTTCCGGAACACGGTGGGTTGCTGGCGTACGAGGGGAAGGGCATGTCCAGGCGATTCACCTGGTATGGTTTGCCGGAAGGGTGTCGAACGGTTCTGTTCCCGGGATGCGCGATGCCTGGGACACGCCCCGCCAGGACCAGAGAGCTTTACGAAATCCTCCGCGAACAGGATCAGACTATCGGCATTGTCTTCGACTGCTGCGGAAAAATATCCCACGACCTGGGCCGGGAGCGATTTTTTCATGCCATGTTCGATGAGATGAGAAACTATCTGATGTCGCAGGGGGTGAGAGAGGTTCTCGTCGTGTGTCCCAACTGCCATGACATCTTCAGCAGATACGGCGCAGGCCTGAATATCCGTACGGTCTATGAATCGTTGCCGAAGAGTATTGTTTCCGGCGCCTTGAAAAGCCATGATATCGTGATTCATGACCCGTGTGGCGTGCGGTTTCATACAGACACCCACGCAACGATACGGCGTTTGGTCGGTATGACGGGCGTTACCTCCCAGGAAATGGACCATGCCAAGGAACGGACGCTTTGCTGTGGAAGCGGAGCAGGTGTGAATGTCCTGTCGCCTGAACTGGCGGACCGGTGGTTGGAGCGCACCAGAAAGGAAGCGGGGAATTGTCGGATTGTAACGTACTGTGCCGGTTGCGCCGGACGTCTGAGCGGCAAGGAGCCGGCAGTGCATGCCCTCGATGTTCTCTGTGAACCGGAGGCAGCCCTGGCGGGAAAAAGCAAAGTCTCCGGGGCGCCCTTCACCTACCTTAACCGGCTCCGCATCAAGCATTATTTCAAAAAGGCAGTGAATACTGCCGTCTCGCGGGAAAGAACCTATGCGGCGTCGGAAGGGAAGAAGAAAGGATGGGTCGTTCGCCTGGGGATTCTCTTCGGGCCTTTCTGGGGGGTGATCTACACCATCACCAGCTCGACGATAGGCGCATGCATCGCCTTCATCGTGTTTTCCAGCTCCCTGTTGGATCTGGTCCGGGGAAAGATTTCTGCCACGCTGATCATCGGGATTGCCCTCATTGTTTTGGTATCCCTGATTCCACTTTTTTACAGGCGCTATCAGAAAAAGAAAGGCATAGAGGATCCCCTGTGACAAAGGGTTCTATGTGGAGACTCGGTTCCGGCCTTCACCCTTTGCCCGGTAGAGGGCCTGGTCTGCGGCGGAGAGAATTCCCGAGGCGGCGCCGTCCGGGGCCGGGACGACGGAGGCCACGCCAAGGCTGATCGTGACCACGGGGGCGGCGGACGAAGAGGCGTGGGGAATCGCAAGCGCCTCGATGCCGCTGCGAATCGATTCCGCCACGGCCAGAGCGCCGGTCAGGGGGGTGCCGGGGACGACGACGACGAATTCCTCTCCTCCATAGCGCGCCGCGACATCCAGCGGTCGACGGAGCCACTGTTCGAGAACGTGCGCCACGGTCCGGAGACATTCGTCGCCGATCTGGTGGCCGTAGGCGTCGTTAAAATTCTTGAAAAAATCGATGTCGCACATGATGATCGACAGGGGGATCTTTTCACGCAGAGCCCTTTTCCATTCCCTGTCCAGACATTCATCTAAATGACGCCGGTTGGCGAGGCCCGTGAGTCCGTCCCGCCTCGACAGATCCTGGAGCATCGCCTCCACCTGTTTGTGGTCGGAGATGTCATGGGCGACGATCAGGAACGCCTGTCTCCCCTGGAAGGGAACCTGTGTCCGGGTCTCTTCTACGTCCACCAGAGAGCCGTCCTTCTTCCGGTAGATGCTCCCGACATCTCCGCCATCGGCAGCCCGGAGATCCTCCAGGGTCATCCCCAGCAGCTCTTCTTCCTGGTATCCCAGCCAATTTTTCAGAAAGGGGTTGAGTTGGAGTATCCGGTGTGTTTCCTCGTCCACGATGAAGATTGCCCCGGGGGCGCTTTCGAAGATCGCCCGGAAACGGCCCTCGAAAATGGCGATCCGGGCAGTGGACTCGAGAGAGCTCTTGAAAAAGACCGACATGCCGATGGTCAGGATGCAGAGGGCAAAGGTGATCACGGTGCCCATGAAACGATAGAGGCTGATCATCTCCGTCGTCTCAAAATTGACGAGCGACCACCCTTCCCGATTCAGCGTCTTGCGCACCACGATGAAGGAACGACCATCGAAAGTGATCTCCTCACCGTCTTTTGGTTCTCGGGAAAGGAGAGCGGGAAAGGGACCGGGACCGAATTGGCGGCCGGCAACGACCTTCTGCGTTTTTTCGGTCGTCAGGGGCCACAGTCCCTTGAACCGCGTCTCCGGGCTGTTGGAGAGGAAGATGACCCCCTCGGGACTGATGAAAAATACATGGCCAGGTTTCGGGAACTTTTCCTCCACCCAATCAATGTTCTGCTTGATGACGACGACGCCGGCGATCTTCCCGTTCGGGGTGAAGACGGGGTGGCTGGTGTAGTATCCCCGTTCGCCGCTGGTCACCCCGAGGGCGAACTGGACGGCGGGGGCGCCGACGGCGGCCGACTGGTAATAGTGCCGGAAGGCATAGGAGTGGCCGACGAAGCTGTCCGGCATGTAGCGGTTGGAGGAGGCGATGGCCGCACCGCGGCGATCCAGCAGGTAACAGACCGAAACGCCCATGACCTCTCGGTACTGGTCCAGGATGGTGTTGGCGAGTTCAATGTCTGCGGGGTTGCCGGTGACCAGGGCGGTTGCGATCCGGGGGGAAAGGGCAAGCGTGTGGACGGTCCGCTCCGGGCCCTGGAGAACCAGGGACATGTGGCTGTCCAGCGCCGCCATGTGGCTGTTCCCGTCGCGGATCACCTCCTGATAGGCGAAGCGACCCATATAGAAGGTCATGACCCATCCCGCGACCAGGATGAGGGCGATGACCAGGCCGAAGGTTCGGTGGAGGTTCCGATAATTTCGTCTGACGAGCTGTCGGTCGGCGGAATTCAGCAGGGGGAATTCGGAGTAGGCGTATATTAGAAAGGCGATGCCGATGGCCATCAACGCCCGGATGAGCTGAATCGGCAGGCCGGTGACCCGGAAAAAGGCATCCCCGTTGATGAGGGATGCGGGAAAGAAGGGCGCATGGGGGACGATGAGGCCGCTGGCGAAAGCATAGAGCCCCGTCAGGGCTGACGCGGCGATCAGCAGACGGCGGGCCAGCGCTGCCTGCGTCCCGGCGTATCGGTACAGGGTATTTGCCGCCCAGAGCCCCGCAGGGAGCCCCAGCGCGTATCGCGTGGTGACATTCATGCCGATCCAACCGGCGGCCACTCCTCCCGTCGCGGCAAAGGCCAGCGGCAGCAGAAGAATCCATCGTCCGGGGCCTTTGCCCCGCAGCCTGATGCCCCCGTCCCGTCCGAATTCCATAAGGAAGAGGAAGGAGATCGTCATGAGGATGCAGCGGGTGGCCAGGAAAAAAGCGGAATCGCCGATCTCGATCGCGGTCAGGTCCGCCCATTCCGTGATTCCGTGGGTGAGTCCGAAGAGTCCGAGTATCCTCCAGGGGAGGCGTTCCTGTTCCGCCTTCTGCAGGGAGACGCAGACGGACGCCAGGATGATGAAGGCCAGACCGTAACAGAAAAAGATGTAATCCAGGTTTTCTTTGAAAAAATCCACCATCGGTTTTACCTGACGTTTGGCAAAAAAGTGAAACGCAAACGGTCAATTATCTCACAAAGTATGGCAGGTATCATAGGTGTGGTGTAATCCCCTGTCTTTCCGTGAGCGGATGGTATGATCCATTTCATCCGTCATGGAGACGCCGTGTCTGTACTGAAAGGGCCACATGCTTTTGAGATGGAAGAAGGCAATCCGGTCTCCATCGATGAGAGGAAGGTCGAGATCAGGCTGCAACCCCGGCATGGCGCTCAACTTGCCGTTGATGAAGGTAATCCCCCGTTCCTCCGTGGGCATGGACAATTTTGTCAGTACATCGCGAACGGTGGCCCCATCCGGCGCCGTCAACAGAACATTGGCATGACTCTCCGTTGATGCAGCGCCGCCGTAGCGCGCCAGATCGCCATACAGCCAGACATCAACTTTTATTGTTTCCACGTTACCCACCTCCGACGGGGGGGAAAATACCCACCTCGTCGCCGGAATTCAGAACCCACTCCGGCGGCCGGGTGAGACCGTTGACAAAAACCACCTTCACGCCTCCCGCGGGCAATTCCAGCCTGCCGACCAGGTCGGATATGGTGGCGTTGTCCGCCAGATCGATTTCCGCCGTCATCCCGGAGGACAGCCCGGGAAGGTAACGGCTAAGTGTGGCATACAATCTCACATGGATCAGCATATGTATCCCATAAAAGAAGCCGGACAGGGCCCTTCCCCGTCCGGCTTCCGAATCATTCACAGCCCGCCGTAAACGGAGTCCAGGTCGCTGTCCGGCACGTCAAAAACCTGGTTGTGGGGCGGCAGGGGCTCAACCTTCATGAATTCGGGCACGCGGTCGGCTTCCTTGGATAAACCTGCAGCCTCGTTGAAGGCCCGTTCCTTCTTCAGAACCTCCACCCCGTAGGCGTACGCGTCGTCCGCCGTCCACTGCGTACCTAATACACCGTTGCACTCATCGATCATGCCCTGATAACCGCTCGCGATATCGAGGATCGCGAAAGCGATAAACAGGCAATGACCTGTGGAATCGATGAATGCCGTTGTGGCCTGGAAAGCGCGGCTCAAGGCTGCTTTCCCTTCCGCCAAAAGAGGATCCTGCTTGCCCATAACCCCGAGAAGCTCCGGCGCCACGGTATATCCCGCCGTATGATCCGCACCCATCGTGCTGGTGGCGTAGGTAATTCCCATCCCTTTTACGGCGCGCGGTTCATACGCCGGCATGCCCTGGCCCTTCACCGCCGGCACGCGAACGACGCCGTATGCCTTTCCGGCGAATCCGGTGCCGCCTCCCAGTGTCCGTCCCAAGGGAGATCCCTTTCCCAGCTCATGGATCAGGTTTATAGCGCCTTTGCCGTCTCCGAAGGGGATAACCCCTGCCTCCATAGCGACGCCAAGGGTGGCGCCCGTTTCAATGGTATCAAGGCCATAGCCATTGCAGAGTTTAATCATCGTCGCTATATCATCAAGGTTGTCGATGCCGCAGTTGGCGCCGAGAGCCCAGTCGGATTCGTACTCCACGCACGAGGCACGCTCAGTTCCGTCGGCGTTGTACCAGGTGTTGGAGCACTGGATGGTGCAACCGGGGCTGCAGGCGTGGTTGTACAGTTCTTTTCCCAGACGCTGCTTGTTACCCTCGAAAATGGCTTCGCCGGCGATCTTCGCCGCTCCTTCGAAACGTCCGCTGGAGAAATTGCGCGTAGGCAGCCCGCCCGCCTCATTCAAAATGTTGATGAGGACTGCGGTTCCATAGGTGTTGAGGGCGCCCTTTGGCTTGGTAATGTCGTGGGTCAGGAGCGCTTCGGATAACTTCTTCCTGCCCTCATCGAACAGTTCCTTGTTGGCAATGGACACACCGGGGGCGCCGCTTGCATTAAGTACGATGAATTTCAGCCCCTTGCTCCCCATGACGGAGCCCAATCCGCCACGTCCGGCATACCTGCTCGGACGCTTTGACAGATCATTGAAGACCACGCCCGCGTTGCCATATCCGTACTCTCCTGCCACGCCGCAACCAGCGATGGAAATTTTCCCGCCGAACCGTTCGTATATTTTCGGATAAACGTCATAAAGGTCTTTTCCGGCATATTCCGCAGCATCGAAGAATTCCACTTTGGGCTTTCCCGCGGCGGCATCCCATGTAACAGAGGCCCCCCGGCGTTTCCCCGTCTCTTTCAGTTTGCCTTCAACCACCAATGCCTTGATTTGCATCCTGCCCAAATCGGATGCCCATGAAGAGCCAGCATTTGATTCCTTGATACCGCCGGTAAGGGGAGATTTGGCGCCCACTGAAATTCGGGACGACGTTGATGCATTTGTTCCCGTTGCAATGCCCGGAGAAAATACAAGTTTGTTGTTCGGTCCCAGGGGATGACATAATGGGGGGACTTCATCTGAAACCAGCGTTGACGTCAATGCCCGGCCGGCAAGGGTTTGATAGGCAGGCGGGGCCTCCTCCACAGTACATTCTAAATCGGTCATGTTAAGTCTCAGAATCCACACGGCTTTCACTCCTTTCCCAAAGCTGGGGTTATCGCATGTAACTCCTGAACGAACGATACCTAATCCTCTCGTGACCCTTTTCTATCCCCTCTTCACCTCCTCTCGTATTACGCTGCGGGAAATAACCGCCTCAAGAACCCTTGCTTTCCTTTTTGGACTTCTTCGCGGCCTTTTTTTCTTTCACCGTCTTGGTCGGTTTCTTCTTGGTTTCCTTCTTCTGGTCAACGCCTTTGCTCATAGTATTCACCCCCAATGATGTAGGTTCGGCAAGTCCAAAATTTCTCGTTTGTCTGTTTTGCGCAGCTTATCACTTTTTTAGAAAATTGAAAATATTATCTGAAAAATCCCCATTTATAATCCAACCCAAAGGGCAAAGTGATAGGCGATCATGCCTCCGACATAAGAGACGGAAAGCATAAGAAGCAACGACGATACAAACCATCTCCGGCTTCCCATTTCCTGTTTCATGACGGCAACAGTTGCGGCACAGGGAACAAAAAGCATCAGGACAACCAGAAAAGCGAGTGCCGACGCATGGCTGACAACATTCGGCAGGACATGAAGCAATCCTTTGTTTCCCACGCCGTACAGGACGCCCAGTGTCGCGATGGCGTTTTCTTTTGCCACGATGCTCGTCATCAGGGCGGTGATCAGCTTCCAGTCAAGCCCCAGAGGTTTGCCGATGGGTTCCAGGAAGCGCCCTATCCATGCAAGAATGCTGGTTTCCACTTTGCCGTCAGGCAAATAGGACAACAGCCATACCAGGACGGATACAATCAGAATAACTGTTCCCGCCTTTTTGACAAAAGCAAGCGTTCTTGTCCATACGACAATCCCTATCGTCCTGAGATCGGGCTTATGATACAGGGGAAGCTCCATGATGAAAGGCATGGGTTCATCCTTCAGGACAAATCTGTTGATTAAAAGGCCTGTCACACCCAGGGCCAGAATGTTCATGGTCAGCAGCGACCAGGACACGAGGGCCGCGCCTTTCAGAAACATGGCAGCAGAAACAAAGGTCAGCACTGCAAGCCGGGCTGTACAGGGAACAAATGGGGCGAGAAATATCGTCAGCAACCTTTCTTTTTTCGACTCCACAATCCGCGCTCCCAGGACGGACGGGACATTGCATCCGAAACCAAGGCAGAGAGGGAGGAAGCTTTTCCCGTGGAGTCCCACGATATGCATGAACCGGTCCATGACGAAAGCGGCCCTTGCCATGTACCCCACGTCTTCCAGTATCGCCATGAAGGTAAAAAATATGATGAGTATGGGGAGGAAGGTAAGCACCGATCCCACCCCGCCGATGACGCCGTCAATGAGAATTCCCTTGGCCCAGAGAGGTACGGAACCGAGGGCATGATTCATCCCCCCGGCAAAGGACCTGATGAGCCCTTCAAGCCATTTCTGTAAGGGAAATCCGACTTGATAGGTAAGGAGAAAGACGCCTGCAAATACTGCAAGGAGAATCGGCATCCCGAAAACAGGACGGGTCAGAACATGATCGATGCGATCGGTCATCACGACCTGCCCCATCTTGAAACGGGAAACGGCTGCCCTGGTGACTTCTTCAATCCAGTCATACCTGCCGCTGACCACGGCATGCAGGGAATCTTCGTGTTTGATAAGAAGGGATTTTATCTCGTTCCATGTGTTCCCGGGCAACAGTCCCTCCATCATTTTTGAAACTTCGGGATCGCCTTCCATCAGCTTCGTTGCCGTCCACCGAATAGTGTACGGAGAAGGAACATGGTCCTTTATGAGGTCCAGCAGTTTTTCAAATATGGTTCGATGATCTGCGGAAACAGCGGGTATTACAGGCTTATATTCAGTGTCTCCTTTTCCGACCGCAACGATTGTTGACACAAGTTCTTTGATCCCTTTGTTCTTTGTCGCGACCATCGGGACAACGGGTATGCCGAGAGATCTCTGGAGAGCCTTCGCGTCAATATGAATCCCCTGGCTGTCCGCCACATCGATCATATTGATGCCCACAATGGTGGGAGGCCCCAGGAGGAGCAATTCCGAAAGGAGGTACAGGCTTCTTTCCAGGGCTGCTGCATTGACAAGGAGGACAATGACATCGGGCATGACACCGATAATATAATCCCTGGCAACCCTTTCCTCCTCAGAGAAGGCGGTCAGGCTGTACGTACCGGGGAGATCGATGATCTGCATCTCCACGTCTTCCGATACGTGGGCGCCTTCCTTCTTTTCGACGGTTTTTCCGGGCCAGTTTCCGACGTGCTGAGACAATCCTGTAAGCATGTTAAAAACGGTGGACTTCCCCACGTTGGGCTGACCGGCAAGGGCAACGATAAGCTTTCTTCCTGTCTTTACCGGTTCTGTTTCTTCATCCTGTTGCTTCGGCAGTTTATATACCAGGATCTTCCCGGCTTCCCCGCTCCCCAGCACGACCCGCGTGTCGGCTACCTGGACAATGACCAGGCCTCCGCTCTTGCGGCGGACTTTGATCTTCGTATTTTTAACAATCCCCATACCGGCAAGCCTGCTTGTAAGGGCATTTCCACCTTCAATAACATGGATAATTCCCGCGTCGCCCGCTTCCAGTGATGTAACCGCTATCAGTTCGCTACCCATCTGCCCTCAAAACAATCATACCTGAGATTAAATCATCAGAAATCCAGGAGATGCCCTCTTTTTTTTAGCCAGAACCTTTGGCTTCCATAATCGGGAACGGTCTTTTCCAACAGATTCCAGAACCGTTGGGAATGGTTCTTTTCCTTAATGTGCACGAGTTCATGAACAACGACGTAGTCGATGACGGGACATGGGGCCATGATAAGCCTCCAGGTGAATGACAGGTGATTATGATATGAGCAGGACCCCCAGCGGCTCATGGCATTGCCTATGCGAACACGCCGTGGTTGAAGGTCGAGAATCCCGCTGTAATGCCTCGTTCTCTCTTCAATGTGCCCGCTTGCCTTATCCTTGTACCACTGTATGAAAAGATTCCTTGCATGACGCACATAATCACTTTTGAGAATAAACCGGCTACCTGAAAAGGTCAAGGGATCTACGCCATTGTTACCGTCGTCAACAATCAGAGGGTAAGAAAAGCCCAAAAACAAAAACATCTCATCCGGGGAAAATCTTCTTGGCTTGCTATCCGCTCGGATTTTCTCTTTTTCTCCGATTTTCCTATTTATCCAGTCGTGCTTTTTTTGAAAAAAGCGGTCAATTTCACTCCTCGGAACACCACAGGGAGACTGAATCACGATGACGCCGTCTCTCCTTAATTGCAGGGAAATGGTTTTTTTCCTGTTTTTGCTTTTCACCAACAGATAATTCAGTTCCACGGTATCAGCACACTCCGGCGCCAGGCGACATCATCCCGATAATATATCGATTTCATGGATTTTCATATAAAGAAAATGGGTGTTAACATGGGGGCATTATAACAGAATATAAGATTGAGTCACGAACAAAACACCACCAACGTGTTTCGATCCGTTTGAAATGGCCATAAAAAAAACAAACCGAGCATTATCCGTGGAATGCTCGGTTGTTTTGTTTTATAAGGTCTGCAAGACTGCTATTACTTTGCCGCAGGTGCTGCAGGTGCTGCAGGTGCGGGTGCAGGTGCCCCAGGTGCGGGTGCAGGTGCTGGCACCGGAGCTGGTGCAGGTGCTGCTGCTTTGGCGGGCTCTGCCGGTTTCTTCTCTTCAGCCTTCCCGCAACCAATCACTGCAAATGACAGTGTTACCAACAACAACATTGAAAGAACAAAAGCGAACACTTTCTTCATTGACATCCTTACCTCCTTTCAAAGATTTCCAGATGTTGGGTTATCACGCCCATCTGTTTGTCGTGGAAACATACTCCATTTTTTTCCCTTGTCAAGGGAAATCTAATGGCATTGAAACAAAATGTGAGGTCTATGTCTTTAGATCAAACATGTACGATTTTATCAACTTTTTGATTGAAAGCATTGCCAATGAAATGATAGAGTTTTGCACATATATGATCACCGGTTGAAACTAAAACGATAAAAGGAACGACAATATTTCGATTTTCGCATTCAATACAACGCTGCCGATCTGTCCGGAAGGAAGGAAATATTTAACAATGCCGCCTATGCGATGGATATTCTCCGCGATCTTCTTTGTCATTGTTGCCGTGAGTCCCGCACATGCTTCCTCAGACTGGACTCCCCTCATAAAACGCCTCGTTAACGATAACTTTGACGAAAAGATTTTACAGACGATCTTTGCCAATCCAGGCGTTAAATTTGACCCGGACGCCATGTCATGGAAACTCAAAGAGCTCATAAACAATCGATTCAGAAAACCGGGAACCGTAACCGTCGGAAAGCATAGAGAAGTCTATGATCGCTTTCTGAAACCGGCCACGATTACGGAGGCACATTCCTACACTCAGAGAAACATAACAACACTGAAGGAAATCGAAAAGAACTCCTGCGTCCCCAAAGAGGTCGTCGTCGCCATTCTCCTGGTTGAAACGGATCTTGGCGGTTTTCTGGGTTCAAGGCCTGCTTTCAACACGCTGGCAAGTATGGCTTTCTGCACCAACCTGGACACCATTCGCCCCTATCTTCCACCCGATTTGATCACACCTGAAAATGAAAATTTCGCAGCGAAACGATGTCATCAAAAGTCTGAATGGGCATATGGGGAACTCAAGGCATTAATCAGCTATGCATCTAAAAGAGGCATCGATCCTCTCAGTATTCCCGGTTCGATTTATGGCGCCATCGGGCTTTGTCAGTTCATGCCTTCCAAGATTTCTACCTATGGAATTGACGCCGACAGAGACGGGCATATCGATGTCTTCTCAAAAGACGATGCCCTTTCCAGCATTGCGAATTATCTGCACCGGCACGGATGGAAATGCAACATGAGCAAGGTCAGGCAGCGACAAATCATTATGGCCTATAACCACAGCAACATTTATGCAAACACTGTTCTTCAGGTCGCAGAAAAACTAAGGCAGAAAAACTAAGGCAGAAAAACTAATAAAAAAATTCGCGGCTTATTCTATATTCATGATCATTTGCGAAGACAAATATGACTTGACTTAAACGTTAATTATATATTGAATGCCCGAACATCCTGGTTCACTGGCAGGCGGGCAGCCGGTCATATGCCCTCTAAGGGCTGCATGAATGATTGATACCCCGTCTCTCACAACATAGGGATGTTTTTTTTATCATTCATGGAGGATGGATCATGCGCAAGATTATAACAACGGTTCTGGTTTTTATCCTGACGGGACTCTTTTTTACGTCGGGATTCGCCCAGACACCGGAAGAATCTTTAAAGAAGGCCTTTCCAAAAATTAAATTTCAAAGCCTTCAGCTCTCGAACATCAAGGGGGTTTATGAAATCATTTCAGGTAACGAGATATTATATTATTATCCGGAAACAGAATCCATTATCGTCGGTGAAATTATCACCAGGGACGGGCGAAGCCTCACGCGAGAAAAGCAGCAGGAAGTCTTGTCCAAAAACGTCAGGGAGAAATTAAAGGATATCCCTCTCCAGAAAGCCGTCAGCATCGGCAAGGGAAAGCATCGCATCCTCGAGATCACCGATCCGGACTGCCCTTATTGCAGGAGGGCCTCCGATTTCTTCTCCAAACGGACCGACGTGACCAGGGATATCTTCTTCTACCCCATGCCCATGCATCCCCAGGCAAAAGATAAAGTACTGTATATCCTATGCGCCAAAGACAGGGCAAAGGCATACGAGGAGGCCATGAGCGGCAAGCTGGATGATGTGACACTTAAAACGTGCGAAGAACCTCAGGCGACGGAATTGTTGAACATCCACAAGGACATAGCCGAGCGACTGGGGCTCAAGGGAACGCCCTTTTTCTTTGTTGACGGTCAAACGGCAGTCTTCGGCGCCGACATTCCTCAATTGGAAAAATTGCTCGGGAACTGAGAGAGAAATCGCTGCAAGGCTTCACCCCGTCCTGTGAAATCACTCACCGGGTACTATATTACAAACATTTGGAGGATATTGTTTTGGACGATCATCGCACGCATCAGAACCTGCAATCTGCCAACTATAGGGAATGGCCATTTATAGAGGCAAAAAGGATCCTCCAGGCGGCGGAAAAAGAAAAGAAGGCGCGCGTCGTTTTCGAGACCGGTTACGGCCCGTCCGGACTGCCGCATATCGGTACTTTCGGAGAAGTGGCAAGAACATCCTACGTCCGAACAGCCCTGGCAGAACTTGCACCAAACCTGCCTACGAAGCTGATCGCATTCTCTGACGATATGGACGGGCTGAGATCATTGCCCGAGAACGTGCCAAACCATGATCTTATATCCGCACACCTGGGCAAACCGCTCAACGCTGTTCCTGATCCTTACGGTGAGTTTGACAGCTTTTCGTCACACATGAATAACCGATTGAAGGAATTTCTGGATTCCTTCAACTTTGAATACGAGTTCAGGTCTTCGACAGATATGTACAGGGGTGGTTTTTTCAATGAAGCCTTATCCCTTATAATGAAAAATCACAAAAAGATTATCGAAATATTCACAGCGACAATCTCTGAGGAAAAAGGAGCCAATTGGAGCCCGTTTTTCCCGATTTGCGAAAAATGCGGGAAAATCTATACAACAAGAGTCACCGGGCACCACACGGATACGAACGAAGTGAGCTACGAATGCGTGCAGTCACCGAATTCCCTGATACTGCCATGTCATTTTAAAGGAAGAACATCGATCTTCGACGGGCATGTTAAGGTCGGCTGGAAAATAGATTGGGCGCTCAGATGGCATTCCCTTGGTATTGATTACGAAATGTATGGAAAAGATCTTATGGAATCCTTCGTCATCAGCGAAAAAGTCATCAGGCTTATGGGAAGGCGGCCTCCCATCGGCTACAAGTATGAGCTCTTTCTTGATGAAGAAGGCAGAAAGATCTCTAAAAAGATCGGAAATGGCGTATCTCTGGAGGAGTGGCTAAGATATGCTCCCAAAGATATTTTGCTTTACTTCATGTACAGTAAACCGTCACAGGCAAAAAGGATGGGGTTGCCTCTGATACCGAGGTTCATAGATGAGTACACGCAGCGCCTGTCTTCATACAAGGGTGAAGTGGATTCACCCATCACAATAATGAAATACAAACAGATTAAGAATGGATCCCTCGAGATTCCTGTTTCCAAAATGGAATACTCCCTGATACTGAACCTGGTCAGGGCTTTAAACGTGAGCGATCCGCAAATTGTCATGGATTACCTCCTTCGTTATGATCCGACGGTGGCTCACAACAAGCAGCATTTTGAGGAACTGGTGAACTTTCCCATCGCCTACAACGAAGAGTTTATGAAGCACAGGAAGATGGAGCTACACATCAATCATGATCTTGATGGATATCTGGAGACGTTCAAGGCCGGATTAATAGAGCTTCAAGAAAATAAAACGGCGTCACCGGAAACTGTACAGACTCTGGCCTTCGATATTGCTAAAGATAACAATCTGCCTGTCAAGGAATGGTTCAAATACCTTTATCAGGTCTTGCTGTCACAGGAGAGCGGGCCGAAAATCGGATCATTTATCTGCCTGTATGGCCTGGGTGCAACGCTTTTCAGGATTGATGAGTATCTGGCGAGTCTTGAATGAGGGGGGGGCTTGGAATGGGAGTGAGAATTACCATTTGAACTGTTCTTGAGACTATGACTCAGGACAAACCCTGTCTTTTCCGTTTTTCTTCGCCTGGTACATGAGCTGATCAACCCGGTGCACGAAGAAGGCCTTCATGTCTTCCTGTGGCTGGTACTGTGCAAGCCCTATGCTCACCGTCATAGGGACATCTTTACCTGCCACTGGGGAAAAGTTCTCTTTCTTGAATTCTGCTCTAATTCTTTCCGCGGTAACGGCGCTGTCTTCACTTGTTGTCATGGGCAGGAGGATGGTAAATTCCTCGCCACCATAGCGATAGGCCGAATCCGTCTGGCGCAGGCATCTTTTGACCACTTGGCCGAATCTTGATAAGACGCGGTCTCCTTCAATATGTCCGTACGCATCGTTGAATTGCTTGAAATCGTCAAAATCAAGAAGGAGAAGGGTCAAAGGCTGTCCGTAGCGGTCTACAATCCTTTGTTTCAATAGAGCCAGTTCCTGGATCAGTACCTGCTTTGTCTTGGATTGATCTTTCATCGGGTTGCCCCCTGTGTTGAGATGGTCTGTGAGGTTGGAAAGGTAACTTAATGTCAGGCT
>JBAWYD010000019.1:0-26641 GCA_037143735.1 Deltaproteobacteria bacterium | reverse complement strand
AATTCTTTGGTTCCGGCCCCGACGACGGCTGGATGCTCCCCGAGACGCTCCGCCTTGCCGACTACGACCTTGGACACGACGGCCGGGCATGTCAGCCCCAGCCCGCCGCTTCCCGGCTCGGATCCCGCTTTTACGATTGGCAACTTACCCAATCAGCTGAAGACTCCTGGGCTGAATGCCGAATGCATGCTGACAAAATCCGTTGCATTCGCGAAACAGGAAGAAAAGCCGTGTCTGCAGACATGTCCGCCATATCACGAAAGCATGGACGAACGGACGCCAAAAATGATGATGACCTCTTCGGGGAGGCAACATGAACCAGCCACAGCCGCTTTCCGCACCTTCGCGGCACAGCCCAACCTTTGTGGCACACATTGACGAATCGGGGGATGAAGGGTTCAAGTTCGAGCGCAACAGTTCACGCTGGTTCGTCCTTGGCGCTGCCGTTTTCCGGCGTAAAGATGAACTGGAACAGGTGAAACTGATCGACGAGGTTCGCGCCGAGGTGAACCGGGTCCAAACTGAGACGGGTAGCGGGAAGCGTTTTGCCGACAAGCAGCCCCTTCATTTCCGGGATTTGAAGCACGACCAACGCCGTTACCTTTCGGAACATATTGCCAAGGCAGAGGCGCATGTACTCGGAGTCCTGATGGACAAAACCCGTCTCACTTCCCCTGAGAATTTCCAATCGGGCACAAAGCTTTATTTCTATATGGTTCGTCTGCTCATTGAGCGCATCTCCTGGCTGTGCCGCGACTCAATGAGAATCAACGATCCCGGAGACGGTTCCGTGCGGCTGGTGTTTTCAAATCGCAGCAGTCTGGATTATGCCAACCTTCAAAGGTATCTGGAGCACCTTGAAGAAAACCGCATTGCTTTTGACTACAATGCGGCGCCGGGGATTGTCTTTCCGGACGAAATCGAGACACATACATCAGGCAAGCGTCTCGGATTGCAGGTTGCCGACGCTGTGGCATCAAGTTTGTTCTATGCGGTGAATCCAAATGCATACGGCATGACGGAGGACGCCTACCTTCGCATTCTATGGCGGGTCCTTTACCGGCGTCAAGGCAGCCCTTGGGGATATGGCATAAAAATAATGCCCCGCGAAGCCGAAGAAGCAAGACGAGCGGGGCAAATATTGAAAGGCTTTGAACTGTGACCATGGACCCCAGGTTGCAGGATCCCGCCGACGAAGCGGTTGCCACCGTGAGGCGACCTGCAGATATTCCTGCGCATGTCCGAGATAACATACACCTGATGTGGGGGGTTGTTGTCAAGGCGCAAAAGAAAACCACTAATATTCACAGAATCCTTCCGCAATCGCCAAGCGCAGCCGCAACAATTACCGCTACACCCGGCACGGCATTGCGACAATGCCGTTCGGGCCGATTTGAAATGCCTTGCCACGCGATAAACAATCTCAACGACGACAATCTGACCCGTCAGTCCCAACCAGCCGCTTCCCGCCGCCCCCCCACCTTAATATTAGGAGTTGGTAATCAATGCTGAATCCCATCCTCTACACAGAGAAGGTCCTGTCGGACTTCCTTCGCTATCAAATGACGGCTTATGCGTTTGCCGATGCCGATCTGTACGGGCAGATGCGGCGGCTTCTGAACCTTGAGGAGACCCGGAAATCACCGTTATTGAAGGGCCCGTATTTCAGCCTGTCGCGTTCATTTCGGCGGGGGGCAAGAATTGACGAGTTGACACGGGCAGGGATCTTGCATCCCCACTGCAACCATCTGCTGCCCTTTGAGTCCGTTTATGGACATCAAGAAACCGCGTTCCGCCACATTGCCGCATGCCGAACCACCCTTGTTTCCACCGGAACAGGTTCCGGCAAGACCGAGTGTTTTTTACTGCCCATCATCAGCCAGTGCCTCAAACTGCGTGATGAGGGAGCGCCGCCGGGCATCGTGGCGGTGCTGATTTACCCGATGAATGCGCTGGCTGAAGACCAACTCGGCCGGTTAAGGAAAATGCTGGCGGGTTCCGGGATCACCTTCGGAATGTATGTCGGGAAAACACCTGAAGAAACCAAGGATGTGGAAGGACAGCGGCTGCCGCAAGGCTCTTCAAATGACGACTATCACAAGGCACTGGAACTGGCACGTTTGCGGGGGCAGACATTCGCCATATACCCGTCCGAGGAACGCGTAAGCCGCGAGGAAATGCGCACTCCCGGCGCACAGCCGAGGATTCTGCTCACGAATGTCAAGCAACTCGAACTATTGCTGACCCGGGCGCAGGATGTTGAGTTATTTGAAGGAGTACGGCTGGATTATCTGGTCGTGGACGAGGCGCACACATTCCGCGGAGCAGCCGGTGCGGAGACGGCATGCCTTATCCGGCGTTTGCGGTCATTTTGCGGCAAGGAAGCCAGCGGAACAACATGTATTGCAACATCCGCAACGCTGGCTGACCCAAACCAGGGACCTGATGCGACAAAACATTTTGCGGAGAGATTTTTCGGCGTCGATCCGGCGACGGTTGAAGTGGTGACCGAGGAGTATGAGGCGGATTTGTGGGCGGAGAAACGCCGCATGCCAGCAATACAGGCAGTCAAAGCAAGTGATCATCTGAAAAATGTCTTGGAAGCCGTGGAACAGGGTGACGAGGGGGGCAATAGCATCTGGATTGCTTACCACACCCTTACGGGAAGGGATATTGATCAGACTCTTTGGCGGGAGGCTCTTTACGACGAACTATCACAGAACGAGGTCGTTTACCAGATCGCCCAGTTGCTCATCAAGCCTCGACCCGTCGCGGAGTTACTTGTCGACCTCAAGGAAAAAGTTGGGCGCGAGGTCAGCGAGGAAGAACTATTGGTGTGGCTTGCGCTTGGATCGGCGGCACGGAATAACGGGAGGCCGCTTCTGCGCCCCGTTGTCCATGCGTTCGTTCGGGGTGTGGAGAGCGCCGTGATCACATTCCCTGGAAATAAAAATGACCGGCCTCAACTCTGGTTGTCCGCCGAGGATGCGCTGGCAAAGAATTCTGAGCTCTATCCTCTGCCTGTTACTGCATGCACGACCTGTGGGCAGCATTACTTCATTCACCGCGTGAAGGATTTTGAATTCCTCGGCACAAAACCCGGTGGCGGGGACGCTGAGGCTGGATCACGTTTCTGGCAGCCGCTCGATGAAAAACATGACGGCAACCGTGTCGTTCTGCTTGACCGAATCATATCAGAAGAAAACAACGAAAACAGGGATGAAGATGATGACGACGGCGATGCCCCTTATGCGGCCACCAATAAGGCTGGCGTAACCGCAAAAAAAAAGAGTAAAACAGCAAATGGCCGGGGAACTCTGCCAAGCGCATGCACAGAAATCCGGATGTGCCGGGCATGCGGGACACTTCACCAAGATGCGCTGAAACGATGCAGCCACTGTGGCCGGCAGGGGAATATGGTTCGGTTGCTTGCCGTGCGCCAGAAGGAGAAAAATCCGGGCTGGCTGACTTCGTGTGTGTCGTGCGGCTCACTGGGCCGGCATCGGCCGGGCGGTTTCCGCGAACCCGCACGTCAAGTAAGGGCGCTGACCGTGTCAGATGTGCATGTGCTTGCGCAGAACATGCTCCAACACGCGGAACACAAGCGTCTGCTTGTGTTTACGGACAACCGTCAGGATGCCGCCTTTCAGGCGGGGTGGATGGAAGATCACTCACGGCGGTATCGTTTGCGCTCGATCATGTACAAAAGGATCAAAGAGGGGGCGCTGTCTGTGGGTGACCTGACGGCTCATCTTGATGATGTGCTGGATGCTGACGACGATTTGAGTCGTACGCTCATACCTGAAGTTTGGCGTTATACCAGAAAAGAAGCGGAGGGAGTCAGGCATCAGCAGGAGCGACGCCGCTTCTTGCGCATCCAGGTGCTGCGAGAGTTGACGACGGGTGTTAAACAACGCATTGGACTGGAACCGTGGGGGCGCATGCGGGTAGGGTATGCGCGGCTGGGCGCCGACAATGAGTTTGTCCGGAGATGGGCTGTCCGACTTGGCGCTACACCCGGGAAGTTGGCCGATGGCATTGCCGCACTCCTCGACACAATTCGCCGGAAAAACATTCTTTTAGACCGCGAAACCCATCTGTTCGGCAAATTTCATGATGATGGTGATTTTCTTATTCTGCGGGGTTACATACCAAAGTTACCCGGCATCCCAAAGGGGCTTAAGATAACAAGAAACACGGGTGACAAAGAAGGACGCGTTGAACAACTTCTCAGCAATCGCGGAGACACCATCGCCCGACAGGCGGCACGGCGCTGGGGTGTTCCAACCGATGATGTGGATTCCTTCTTTGAAGGTCTTTGGCAAATGTTGGTTGACGACATCCAACTTCTTGCAGCGGTCACGCTCAAAGGCAGCAGGGGGAATGCTCTGCCTCAGTGCGCGGGAGTCTATCAGATAGACACGGACAAATTGCGTCTTGAGCCGCACCAGGGTGTTTACCGCTGCCAGACATGCCGCCGCGTCCACCTGAGGACAACACCAAATGACGCTTGCATGGCATGGCGGTGCAACGGGATAACGGTTTTCGGGAAGGAGAATTGTGACGACTATGATCTGATGGTGCTTGATCAATCCTTTGTGATGCTTCGTCCGAAGGAACACTCCGCCCAAGTGCCAGCCGATGAACGGGAAAGAATCGAGCGCCTGTTCAAACGCGAAGGCGATCGCATCAACACTCTGGTATGCACCCCGACACTTGAGTTGGGCGTCGATATCGGGTCGCTCGACTCTGTGCTCATGAGAAATGTCCCACCGTTGCCATCGAATTACTGGCAACGGGCGGGTCGTGCGGGACGCCGCCACCGAATGGCAGTCAATCTCACATATTCAAGACCTTTCAGCCATGACAGGGCATATTTCCGCGATCCTTTGAAGATGCTTGCCGGCGCCGTCACGCCGCCGAGATTCAACATGAAAAATGAGTTTATGGTTGCGAAACATGTTCATGCGGCGGCGTTGACGGTGCTCCACGCTCTGGCACGGGATGAACATGGGCTTTCCGAGGGTGACCGCCGCGAAGTCTCCGAGGTTCTGCGAACATGTCTGCCAAACCAGGTGCGTGATTATCTGTTCGCCGCACATGATTATCTGCGGCAGTCCAAACCCTTCGATGTGAGTCCGCTGGGTGATGTCATTACGAAACACAGGGCGTGTATTCTTGCATCCGTAACCGCAGCCTTTCATCAGGGATGGCCGGTGGACGACGCCTCGGTTGTTGACCAGGAAACGATTCTGACTTATGTGGAGAACTTCGGCAATGCGCTTTCAGAAGTCATCCTGCGTATCTGGAATCGTCTTCGCTGGGCAATTGATCAGATCAAACGCCTCGAAATAGAGAGAAACAAAAAGGGCACACTGGATCCTGATGAGGATGCTCTTCATCGGCGCTGCGACAATTTCGTCAAAAAACTCAAGGGTATTAAGACACGTCGACGTCATGAAGCTGAAGGCTATGATGACACAAACACATTCTCGGTGCTGGCGTCGGAAGGATTCCTGCCTGGTTATGGTTTGGATGTGGGATCAGTACGGGCGACAACACTCGTGCCGCCAGGCAGCGGTCTGGCAGATTTTGAGTTGCCAAGACCAACATCACTGGCACTGAGGGAATACGTTCCGGGCAACCTGATTTATGCGAATGGCAACCGCTTTACGCCGCGGTACTATCATCTCGATCCTCGCGGCACCCGTGACATCGTCAACCTTCAGGTCGATGTTCCAAACGAGGCTGTAATTGAGATCGGCATTGGTGAACAACCTCAGGAAAATACTGTTGGTCTTGGGGCTGCTGTTATCAGGGCTGTGCCAATCTGCGATGTGGACATGCCGCATATCAGTCAGATCAGTGATGATGAAGATTACCGATTTCAAATGCCTGTGTCCATATTCGCCAAGGAACAGAATCGGCATGGTGATGGACGCGCTTTTGCATGGGGGCCACGACAGGCACATCTTCGGTCTAATACTTACTTGAGGCTTATCAATGTCGGAGAAGCCAAACTGACATTAAAGGGTGAACCTGGCTATCCAATGTGCCTCGTTTGCGGACAGAGCCGTTCACCTTTGGCTTCGCAACGCGACCGCGATGACTTCTCCAAATATCATGAGGAGAACTGTCGACACAATGTTAAGCCGACAGGGTTTTACGCCGACATTGTAGCCGATGCTTTGACGCTTGTCGCATGCATGAGCCGTGAGGAGGGTTACAGCGTGACCGAGGCATTGCGAATCGGGGCATCGAATGTGCTTGAGATGGAAGTGGAAGATTTACACATCGTCAGCATCGCACAGCCAGGGGCAGAGACCGTTGACATGATGCTTTATGATCCGATGCCAGGCGGATCAGGGCTGCTGGAGCAACTCGTTGAGCGCTGGACGGAAGTTGTTACGGCAGCGCTTGAGGTCGTGGAAAAATGCCCGACGGCATGTCCATCGTCCTGCCCAGACTGCTTGCAGACATTCAGAAACGCCTACACGCACAAATACCTTAACCGGCATGTCGCTGCTGAATGTTTGGGGAGTTGGGGCAACAGCATAAAGTTCACTCACGCCATACCACCAAAACAAGCATCGGCATCGTCAGAGGCGATAGGATCAATGCCAGTGAATGAAGCGGAACTCCATCTTCAGACGATGCTTCGACGGGCTGGATTCGCTGATCCGATATGCCAAAAGACGATCGATCTTCAACGGGCTTACGGATCCACCACTCCAGATTTCTATTACGATCCGCCGAATGAGAGTGTTGAGGGCATTTGCATTTATCTGGATGGAATGAGTGGGCATCTGCATGGCAATCCTGATACGGCAGAGCGTGATCGCCAAATACGCGATCACCTTCAGAATTTGGGCTATTCGGTTATCACCATTCCCTTCGGACATCTTTCTGACGGCGAAGCGATGTGCCAACACTTTTACCGGCTGGGACGCGTTCTACTTGGTAAAGATCGTAGCGAAATCATGCGTGAAAATTCAAGTGATTGGTTTAGGGCAATCCTTCCGCAGAAGTTAAATCCGTAATAGGCACGTGCAGACAATTTGACGACCAGGGCGTTCGATCTTGTGATTGTGATTAAAAATAAAATATCCGATCGAACGCCAACGATGGAAAGGCACGAAACGGATCGTTTCTACTACCCTTTCATCAACTTTTTACAAGGCAGTGCTCCCACCTGAACTCCCCTAACCATGTGGAAATGCGATGATTCTGGATCGTAATCGATGAGATTGTAAGCAATGGGTAGAAAAACTACGGAAAAGATAAGAATTAATCAGGATTTCCGGCATTTTGCGTGAAAATAAGTAATTAAAAGTGGGGTATATCAATCCGTGATTTCTCGTCATTTGAGGGCTCCCGGCAGAATTGGAAAGCATGCTTTTATTCTCAAGGGGGAGGGGGGGGACAGACTAACAATCCGATGCAATGCCCCCCCAAAAATTAGTACAAAAAATCTGAGACATAAACAACTCCATCAACCAAAAACCTTGATGGAGTTGTTGCCTATTTTGCCAAAAAACTAACCACCACTAAAGGCAGTCTTCTGGGCTTGTAATGGCGATCATTGTTATTTTTATTTGTTATGTTGACGAGAAAATCTTTTTCTTCTTTGTTGGGTTTCTCAGCGTTATTCAGTTTTTCAACAATTGCCTGAAACATGATTTTCTCTGCAATGGCTTCTTCACTCAATTCCGTTTGTTTTCGCTCTCTCTTAGGCGTTTTCACCAGAGCGTCCAGCTGAGCGCTTAATCGTTCGTTTTCCAACATGACGCCATCAAAAATGTCATCAATGTTTTTCGTGCACGGAACAAAAAATATCCCGTCAATTTCTTTGATGTCATCTGACGATATTTCTTTTTTGGTTAACCTTAAAAACACATCTTGCAGGTTCTCAACCTGTTCAAGCAGTTTGCCATTCCGCAATTTGTACACGGTGGTTTTCTCCATTTCTGTTGTGTTTTAGAATTCAATTTATCCAACAACATAGTTAAAACTAAATTCAAAATTACCAGTTTTTACCCCCCTTCCCCCCATAAAAATCAAAAATAGAGACAGAATAAAAAACCGTTAAACAGAAGCGTTTTGCCAAAATAAAAGGTTGCCTCTGGAGCAAGCAGAGCCTGTCAAATCATAGATGGGTATGGTTTCCTGCATAAGCCTGCAGAGTGCCTGCAGAGTGCCTACAGAAGCATTCTGTGATCCTCTGCAGATATTAATTGAAAATGGTGATTAAAACCAAACCCTAAATTAGAACATCTGTTCCTTGAATGAAATTCTACTGTATCTTCCTTCCCTTTCCCTCGTGTGCCGAACGACAAAGCTCACCGGTGACTTTGAAACGCAACGTAAAAGCCGCCGGTGCAGCGCCTTGATCGCACTTCTGTATTTCTTTTTACTTAGTTATCACAACGCCGATCCAGAACAAGAAGGAGAAGAATGCAAGAACAAGCATTACGATTCCATGACCCAGCTTGCCCTTGACCATTGCGTAGATACCGATGTTTCCTCCTATGAATGGCATGACAAGGGCAAGAACATAACCTGCGAACAGAATGCCTTGGCTCAACTCTCCTTCCTTTTTCTTCTCGAAATTGTCATTACCTACCCCGCATATTACACAGATGACTGCCTTGTCAGGGATTTCGTTTCCACAGTTTTTGCAAAACATATCGCTCTCCTTTCATTTTGTATTGCCGAACTTCGCAAATCACCGTTTCGAACCCGCTGCGGGTGAAGAATACGGTGCATTTGTTGGTTGGGTCATAGTCTTCATTTGATCTGACGCGTTGGTCTGGCTAGCGTCAATTCTTTTTCGGAGATCCGTCAGCCTTTCCTGATGATAGGCCGGGATGCGCCCAGTGAATGTGCTCATACCAAAGTGAATGAACATTCCGTATTCCAACTTCTGCCACTCCTTGACGCTTAGCGCGACGATGTTATCCATACCTTGCGCATCCTCCTGTTTTATTTCTCCAGCAAACGCCGTTGCTCCCGCCAGAGACAAAGACACAATAGCATTTCATAGCCCTGCGCCAAGAACCTCCATGTAAGGGAAATAGACAAAGACACGATCGCGCCGCCGCCTGGTGATTTCCCGGACGATGGCGATCTTTTCCAAATGCTTCAGACAGGACGTCACCGTGTTTGGCGACAACCCGGTCTTCTCCGCCGCCTTGGGAATGGTAATCAGGTGACACTGATATTTTTTCTTTCTAAAAGCTGTAACACGGAGTTGCGCGGAGGAGGCGCGGAGACAAAAACGATGCTTCTTTTCTCCGTGGTCCTCTGTGCCATCTCCATGGTTCTCCGTGTAAAAGTTTTTCTCTCAATGGTTTGGGAATCGGAGGTTACACCGCGACGGAAGAACCTCCTCCGAGTTCAGGAGCAACGTAATCAGCAGCCTTCCTATCCTGCCGTTGCCGTCCAGGAAGGGATGGATGGTCTCGAATTGCGCGTGAGCCAGTGCGGCCTTGATCAGGATGGGAGACCGCACGGGCCGGTCATGCAGAAACATCTCCAGGCTACCGAGACACTCCGTCAGACGGTCAGGCGGTGGCGGCACAAAAACGGCGTTACCCGGACGCGTTCCCCCAATCCAGTTCTGGCTGCGGCGGAATTCCCCGGGCGACTTCCCCTCGCCACGTCCCTTCTTCAGCAAGACCTTGTGGATGTCGCGGATCAACCGGAGCGAAAGCGTGAAATCCCCGCGCAATCGCGCCAATCCGTGCTCCAATGCCGCCACATGGTTCGACACCTCGCGGACGTCATCCAGAGGAACTCCCGGGGCTTCCTCCAGCTCAAACAGCAGAAGATCTGAAAGCGACGACTGGGTTCCCTCGATCTGCGAGGAAAGCACCGCCTCCTTGCGCACATACATGTAGAGAAACAGCGAGGGATCCGGCAGCAATAGCGTCAGGCTGTCCAGACGGCCCAAAGCCAGCAAGGCCTGATCCATCTTATCCCGCAACCCGGGCGAAACCTCCAACGGCGGCTTGGGCGGAAGAGCATCGGGAACAAACGCACGGCAACATTCCCCCACCGTTGCGATCGTGAGATATTTTCCGCTGGGGCCTCGTTTCATGATCCGGTTCCTACTGCAATTTTTGCGGCAAACCAAACCGCTGCTGCAAATTTGGGCTTATTTTGTGGTAGCGCCCCCCAAAGTCAAACCGGATGTGAACGGCTTTCCTCCTCACCCCCGCTCGGTATTCATCCAAAATGTTATCAACGATGGAGAACGGGTAAAGCGCCATTATAATTTTTCTCTCTCGTCAGTGCATTTGCAAATTTCTGTTTTACTCGCCATCTTCATTCTCCTCATCCTCCGATTAGGTGTGGGCAAAGAGTTCTCTTTCCTTCGCAATGAAGTCGGCTTGGTCGTCGATGGCATCAAGCCCGGGGAGGTCAATGACGGGTTTTGCAAGGGACTGGTTAATGTAGAGCTATCTTCTTGATCCATTGTGGTGTTTTCATTTTTAATCACTTCGTTTATTGTAATTATTAGTATGGTAAGTATTTCGTGTTTTATTATGAGCTGTTTGCGGCGCGTAATGTTAATATCACGATTATTCCTGCGAATGCTATTGTAAAAACAATTCCTGATAATCGATCCAGTCGTCTCACCGCGTCAAATTTTTTATGCCTCGCAAGTTTTAATGAGATACACGATTCAAACAATGACAGGAAAATGAATGATAACGCCACAATATGTAATTTTTCTGCGAGTGTGAAATAGGGAACATCAGGCAGATTGCTTGCAATGACAATAGCGCATGAAACTGTTCCGAATATTGCCGCAACTCCAAGACCAAAACGCGGATCTAAATCAGTTGAATTAATCATGAATGCGAGAAAAGCGATACTCGCTGATATAAATAGAGGCAATAAACATTTGAAATAAGTGCCTAATGCTGTGCCTGTATGGGATATAGGTATATTTATATAAAATCTTGAATATATAGCATTTTCGTCGGTTCCGCGGCGCGGATTTCCATAATTGGTTTGATAAACTATTTTCTGAACTTCATATGTTGGCTGTTGAGATATCCAAGATCCGCTGATTTTCACCTTGTTCGTGCCTTGCATGTTCTGAACATCAGCAATATAGCGTAACTCGGTAGCATCGTGATTGGAGTCTTCTATTTGGATTTGTAGAATGTGCCGGTCAAGCGGATATGCCCGAAAATCCAAATTTATATGGAACGTTCCGCGGCAACGAAATGAAACGTATTTCAAATCTCCAAATTCCTTATAATCCGGGTGGTCCTTCAAGTCCATTGTTCCATTCATGAACTCAAATTCTCTTGGATCGATACTGCCGGTCCAACGCAACCAAGTATAGAAATCGGCCACAAATGAACGCTTCTTAAGGTCAAGATCGTAGATGTCAAGCAAGTGCACACCAATGGGCACAAGCTGAACAGTTGGGTCTGATGTTGATTCTGTCTGTACTGATGCGGATTCTGAAGAACCCGCGATGACTAATATCACCAGGTAACCAATATATTTTAGCCCAGAAATCAAGGGATCACTCAACAGCGTCACGTTAAAATACTATTGTTGTATGCCGTACAGGTATCAAATTATACAACATATTTCAACATCAATCAGTGGAATTCTGTGTAAATGTATTAATGTGGATGATATAATAAATATTGCTTTACACTAACACTCATGTGGTAAGAAACAATTCTACTATCTTGCTGGCGTGACGATAATATTCGACAGACAACACAATTAATGCTATAAGGCACAACCAAGCTATTATGGCTGAAGTATTTTTCTTTTTCTGCGTACGCTTTAAAGACTCAGGAACTTTGAGGGACGGGTCTGACATTCGAAGCCAACTGAACTTAAGGGGCCGACTACAGTTATCACTCAATTGTTTAAGTAAACCCGCAAGTTTCTCCTTCTTTCGCTTTAGTTCCTTGCCATGGGCTATATGCGTTTTGGCCCATTCTGGAGAAAGTTTGCTTAAGTTGTCGAATGAATTCGACGCGGCCTCCCAATCGCCCGTGTTTTTTTCGCGGGTCAGACATGCATAACAGGAAAAGAAATCTGTTTGTTGCTTTTTCAACTCCTCTCGGAAACTCTTCTCTTTATTAGTATCGTATTTGTGCTGCTCAAGACAATCTATAAATCCATCCATTAAGTCGGTGGCGCAGCCGAAGTAGCCATATTTTGCCAATTCTCGGGCTTCGTTTATGAATAATTGCCTGCACTGCGTGTCTGACTCATCAATTATTTTCTGTAGATATGATCGGTTTTGCTCTTCCAGATCCAATTGTTCAAGAATTGCCGATACCCTTGCATGATTGTCTGCCCAATTAAAGCTGTCTATATCCTGTAATGCTTTATCTGCATTATCAAGCCAATTTTCAATATCCTGCTTTATTATCTCAAGATGAATCTCCTTTTGTTTCTGTTTTAAAGAATCTGATTTGGGGAGCATCTTGAGAAGCTTGTTATTGAGTTCTTCAGCTTCTTTTAATTTGTTGCAGTTAACCAACCGATTTATATTGTCCCAGTCCTTAGCACACTCGTCAGCCCGGCTGATCTGGGTTACGCCGCACCATTCAGATTTGGTGTCAAGATCGTTACGAATACGACCGCGCACACTCAAGACTGTTTGAATATCCTGCTTGTCTTCGAAAGCCGAATCCAACGCGGAGCCGTATTCCGGCAGACGATTCCATGCTTCCAGCCTTTTCTGCGCCAAACCTCTTTGCGACGCTGTAAGCCTTCCGGCTTCCAACATTTCTTTGAAATAATGGGCCGCGACAGGAAGAAAGCCATCCGCCCACATAACCTTGGCGTGTTCAAACAGGTCGGTCGGACTTTTCTCTGTATGTGGTTCGCCAAAGAAGCCGCCAAGCGTGAAAGGATTGTGTTGTTCATTCATGTACAACTACCCTTACTTGTCTAATCACATCGCCGCCGCCAGCCCATCGGTATCCAGGTTTGACGATGCGCACGATAACACCCTCTGGCTGGTTCCCCTCATTTACACTGGAAACACGCAGGTGTAGATCTGGATTGCAGCGGGTTTGTCGTTCAGTGACGGGAATCCGGCTCACACCGAGCATCGAAAGCGATTCATCGAAGAGAACTCTTGTCTGCGGCTCCAGATCGTCAAGGCTGCCAATGAAAGACTCCAAAAACAACATAACAATTTTCCCGTCCGGGTTTTCGAAAGTTGAAAGCTTCCCCGCCGCCTCTGTCACGTTTTCTATGGCGGCATCGATCTTTTCTATTTTTGTATCGTGAGATTTCCCCCCTTCCAAACTTTCGTTCACATCATTACGGGCTGCCTCCAGTGCATCTTGCAGATCAGCAATAACGCAGAGTGGTTGCGCCTGGGACCTGACCAGTGATGCCTCAAACCGTTTAAGAACGTCCTTTGCCGCTGCTGGTGTGTCAGGCTTCTCACGCATGGAACGGAGGCATTTTAAAAATATGCCGACAGACTTGAGCAGCTGCAAATCATTGGCACTGGTTCCAAGCGTCTTGGTCAGATGGTCCAAACCTCTTTCAGCCTTGTCTATAGTCTTTCCAAATCGTTTTTGTGCTTGGTCGATACGCCATTGATCATGATTTTCCAGCCTGTCATTGATCTCACTTAATTTCTCACTTAAATCATCACTTAAATTCTTTTGTAATATTTCAAGCTGACCGTTAATAGTATTAGCCTGCTTATTAAATACGTCGTTGACGTATTCCTTTACTTTATTGCTTTCTTCGGTAATGCTGCTTTCCACTGTCGTTTTTTGCCGCGCTTCCGAATCTTGCAGATTACGGTCGAGTGTGTGCAGTTTACGATCGAGTGTATATTTGGCATCACTTATATAATTATTCAAATCGTCTTTGGTCGAACGTTTAGACAGTTCGTTTTGGATAATATCTATTTTGCTTGACAGTACTCTCAATCGTTCATCGTAGTCAATGCGCTTTAAACAATTTTTGACACCTTCATCGATATTTTGTGGAATAGCTTGCAGTTTTTCTTCCAACAACTTATTCTCCTTGACAAGCTGATTGAGTTTGTATTTTTGATCGTTCAAAGAAGACTCATAACTTTCATGTGTGTGGGACGAACCATATTGATACCTTGATCCGGAGCTATCCATCGGTTGTGTCAGCGCAGGTTTGTACTCATCTTTACTATTCCGATTGCTTAACCATCGTAAAACAAAGTACCAGATCACAACACAAGCAAAGATACTACCCATCAAAATAACTACACCTATAACAGAATAAAAGATTAAATCGTCACCTGAAGGACCTTTCGATCGGTTTCCTGAATTAAATAGGGAGCCGGTGCTTTGGGATTCTTCGGCTTTTGGTGTTGGAGTAGAAGAAGGAGATACTACGGGAATAGGATTTGGTGATTTTGTGGTGGTGGGAGTAGGATTTGGTGATTTTGTGGTGGTGGGAGTAGGATTTGGTGATTTTGTGGTGGTGGGAGTAAAATAATGATACCATAAATAGTATAAGGCAACGAATGCAATTATCACAATAGCACACACACACAAAGCGCGATGAATATCCTTCATATTACTTGAACCTCATCATATTCTGTATGTATCGGTTTGCCCTACCCTAAAAGAAGAAGTCGAGCTCAAAGGGGCAATCCGGAATTATTTGCCTCATAAGGCATAACATCTACAATTTTGTTATCAAGGGACGCGGTCAATAATCCGTTTTTATCCGTGGCAAGCCGCAGGACCATTGTTGGCTTGTCCGGCGCACCGCACACCGTGCTGATAGTTCCGATGTTGATGAAAAGTGCCTCATCGCGGTCAGGGCAAGTGTTGTCGTAACCAAGATTGCGTGTGACCGGCTGCGAGTACCCAACCCGCACCGGCAAACCATTTGGATCTCCCTCGCTGCCATACTCGACGCCATCATGGATGAGTATCTTAAACTTTTTGCCAAAATTAGTATCTTCAGTCACTCCGACCGCGCCGGGAATCCGACAGGCGCCTTCAAGCACGACCCCGCTACGGCTTCGCTCCACGAGCCGTGCGGCGCCAGAACTCACACAGGTCTTCTGGTCAAATTCAAGCCCACTGTTTTCGTAAAGTTTAAGTTTCTCATCGTTAAAGATAGCTTTTTTTGCCTCATCCAAAAGTTTGGGCGTTTTTGACATCCCGCCCGTAAGAACAACGGAATCCAATGAAAATCCGCTTGAGCGTTTTGCACTATTCAGGGCTGCTTCCAGGATTTTTATGCCAGACTTAATCTCGTTCTCAATAGCATCTGAGTAAACTTTGCGGGAAATTTCAACTTCTCTTTTATCGTGATCGGTAAGCCTTATGCCTTCCTTGTTCAGGAGGAGACCCAATGTATACTGATTTGCGGATCGGTCAACTTTGAATTCTGGCACGGAAGCATCAATGGTGATCTTGACCATCTCTTCCTTGGACAGCGCGATTTTTACCTCTTCTGCCACGCGCCCAAAGCAGTACCGCATCAACTGGAACTGGTCGCGATTGGGATTGCCTGCGAACTGACGTGTAAAGTCATCATGATTGAGCTTTACCACTTCTGAGTAGAAATCCGGCAGAGATTTCAATTCGCCTTCCGGCAGAGATTGCAATTCGCCTATTTTAATTGCAATGATCTTGGCCAAAATGGCATCAAATTTAATGCCGCCCAAAGCAGGATGGCCGCGCCGGGCAAGAATCTTGCACTGAAGAGTCTTCACTTCAAGGACACTCACATCGAGTGTCCCCGCGCCGAAATCATATATCACCAGGTGATAGGCGTCCTTACCTTCCTTGGGCCGCAGATTGTGGGTCCACATGTACTCGCATGCGGCTGCGGTGGCCTCATCAAAGATGTGGATATTCACCTCTTGCCCGAAGAATTCCTTTGCCTCTTTGGCAACTATCTCGCGTTGGGTTTTGGATGCCTCCACAGGCACGGTGAGAGCAACATCAGACGGAATGGCATTGGCTTGTTTGCATGCCCAGGAACAGATATCACGTATGAGCTTTGATCCAAGCTCCCTCGGACTGTATGAGCGCCCATCAACAGTTTTGAATGCCATAAAATCGAGAATCCGCTTCAGGCTTCGCACTATGCGCGTTGGATAAGCCTGCTCCATTTTGACAGCTGCAACGCCTGACCGATGTGTGCCTTTGGGGCTGATGTATAAAACGGAGGGGAATATGTGAGACCCTGTGTCCGGATCACCAAGCTGTCTTGGTTTTTCCTGATCTTGAATTCCCGACATCGGCAACCAGGCGGCACAGGAATTGGCGGTTCCAAAATCGATGGAAAGAACAGCGGATTTGTGCTGTAATTCCACCACATCGATATTTAGATCAATGCGGCCGACGACCCGAAGGCCGTCCATTATCAGCACACTGCGATAATTCGATCCCGCAATACATTTTGACGCGTCAACAACAAGCTCGAAATTCAGTTGTTCCTCTTGACCGATGATTGCGGGGGAATTCTCGGCCCAACCCAACTCACCCATGGACACAAGTTTGTCACTCGGAACCGCAACGGGAACGATTTCAGTAACGCGCACGGGTTCAGCGCCAGCATTGAATATCGGCACATCAATCACTCTGCGTTCCCGACGAATAACGCGAACGCGCAATCCAATCACTTCACTTTTGTTGCCTTCCAAACGCAACTCAAGTTTTCCCCGATGAGCCAGCTTAAATTGCTCTGTGATTGATATTGTCTTCTTTTCCAGGAATTCGATCAATTCGATATCAAGACTAATCGCAAATGATTTGTTGGCGTCAGATATTTCAGATTCTGTTACGATGCATCGCCCATGTAGTGTGATCTCCGAATGCGGAGGAAACTCGAACGGCTTGTCATTCGCTTCATCAAGTGACAGGGTCACTCCCGCTGGTGTTTTCGGAACTATTTTTGCCTGTTGCATCGCACCGCCCGTGTTTTTGCAGTACAATTCGACCAAATTTTCTCCTGGATATAAGGTCTTGCCTTCGTGCTCTTTTCCTGAAAAATCGAATTTTACTTTCGGTGGCGATTCTTCGAAAACAATGAGTTTCATCAGTTCTTCAGGGCCTTGCATTCCGTTCTTAGCTGAACAGATCAACGGAACTTGACATACATTGTCAGATTTGCGTTTTCCATTTTTTTCAGAAAATATTCCTTTTTTTTCAGAAAATATTCCTTTCGCATGCAATGCGCCTTCCTGCATGGGCTGCAGCTCAAGAGGTTCATGATCGAACTGTAATTCTATACGACCGTCCCCCTCGGGCTTGCCGAACCGGACGCACACTGGAACAACGCCAGAGTTACGCAACTTCAATGTAATATTGTTTTCATTGTCGCTTTTACTCGGAATGGCAAATCGATCACTTCCGTCTAAAGACTCAAGTTCCCATAATGTTTTTCCGCATACTCCGCATATAACATCATCAGCTTCCGGCGCCCAACGACCACATGCATTGCATACACCCAAACCTTCATGGTTATCAAGATATTCTGATCGTATTTTAATCATGATTGTGTTTGTTCATTGTATAACATTAATTCCATAAACATCATTAATATCGCCCGTGATTATTTTGCTTTGGAGTATATTAATCTTCTGTTTCAGCAGGGTTATTCTTGTTGTATCCAATGATGATGATCCTGGTTTTGCTTTGTTCTGTTCATGTAGTTCGATTTCTATTTCTTCTGTTCGCTTGATGCGTGAATCTGTCAATATTTCTTGTTTTACAGTATGTATGGCTTGACGATATCTCGTAATGAAATCTTCGCGATACGTCTTATTTTTTAGCATTTTTACAACCTGATCTTCGTTATATGGATCGAATGTTGTACGATCTCCGGCCTTTCCTTTTATCACAAACACATACTCATCGCGAGGATCTTTTATAAACATTATTTCTCTTAATGGTGGCAGTTCCATTGAAGCAATCATTCTCGTTCGCAGTACATTCGTTTCTTGTTGAAATACTATTGAAAACGCTGATGCGCCTTTTTTATGTGTCCATACGGAAAATTTATTTCCTTTTTCTGCTGTGTCTATTTGATTTGCACAAATCTCAAATGTTCCCAAATCATTTATGGCAGCCATAGAAAACGCCGGATCGTCATAATAAAATGCAACAATATGATCGAACTCCGTTTTAACTTTACGGCGTTGTTCACTGCTTTCACAATATTTTGACATGTTGGCAATTTCATCTAATTGCCCCTCATTTGCTCCAACCAATATCTTGTTTGGTGCATTATTAATCAAATCGATATTATAGGAATCCCGATGGACTATAAGTGGCGTTGAGTGTGCTGTCAATTTTTCCCTGACATATTTAAATTTCGATTTTGTTAGTGCGTCAGTAACAGAAAACAACTCTTTGTTTGATTTCATTATATTCACCACTTCATTGTAAAACATATCCACAATAGCGTCGGCAAGTTTAGCAATGCCACATTGGCTTAAGTCTTCCTTGTTAAGCTCTTCCTTTCCTATATTGTAGAGCTTCTCGATATCTTTTACACATAAATCATAATATTTAGCCACTTCTTCGTTGAACAATTCACGCGATAGTGTTTTATCGCTTTTTATCTGGCATGAATAAACATCAATGACATTTGCATTATCATCCATGTCTTTATATTTTGATTCTTTTTTGTTTACAAGTTGTTGTAATCTTTCACGCGCTCTACTTCTTTCTTCAGAAACACATAATAATTCTTTTAATCTGACTTCGAATCTGCGTAGCGCCTCTGACATACATGCTTTTGCATGTTTTGTCAATTTATTACTACACACTTTAGTGCAATCTTCAATTGCCAATCGATTTGCATAAGAAGAAAGTTTATTACCCATAAGAAGAGAACGGCAAACGCCATCGGTCTTCCGACGCGAAAATGATTTGTCTATTCCTTGCGCTTCTCTCTCTGTTAACCAATTGTATTCACCCCCGGGAGTCAAAAGGTCACTATCTTTTGGATATTGATTTAGGAGAATACCTATTTGATTTTTAAAACATTTTTCATACGATTCCAAGCGTGTCTCATCAACAAGATCTTTGCTCTGATTATCTTTATATCTTTTTTGTGCTTCCGCGTAAAGCCGATCCGAAACTGTTCCAATCTCGTCCTGAAGTTTCTTTGCATCGACAGTTAATCTGTTTGCAACGGCTTTCAATTTCGTCCCAATGGTCCCTGCTTGTTGCGACATAATATCTGTTTTAAGTTTGATTTTGATGTATTCCCCAATCCCCTTTCCCTCTATTATTAAAAATGATTTGTTCAATATATCTTCAAGAGCATTCACATCATCTTTTGCCAGTTTTGTCGCTGTCTCAGTCTTAACACCTGTTTGTTCAGTTTGCCATTTTTTCAATACATCAAGTGCAAGTCTGCACGAAACTACATAGGCGATCCGAAGTTTTGGCCATCGAACTGCTGATAGACCAAAAGAAAATAATCTTTGTGACCTATTAAGATGAAGAGATTTCCATCTATCTCCTGTAATCAAATCGCTATTGTATCGATTAATCAGCTCCTTCTCCAAACCGCCAGCTAAACCGAGAAATATTCTTAATGCAACAACTTGAGTCAACGCATCAGGATCAAGAGTATTGCCATTATCAGAAGCGCCACTAAGTATTATGCATGGCTTGTAGGGAAGCTCACCACTTGTAACTGATGGAGAAGCAGTTACCGGAAGCCGTCTTTCCCACCTGCTTTGTTGCTCACTTTCAGGAATAAGATGATAGTCCAACTCACAAAGGGCGCCGTATGTGTTCGCCCCGGCGCGACGCAAGTTAGGATTTATCAGCTGTTTAGAGTCTGGAAGCAAGAATATTCCTATAGGTTCCTTGCCGGTGAATGCCCGTTTCACAATATATCCCAAATCAATAAAGCCACCACTGCATGTTCCACCACACAATGTTCCCACAACATATACATTCTGATCTTTATGGTCAAGCAGATCACCTTGAGTGCCATCGGACACGCCAAGCTGGTCCCAATGACGCTTCAAGAAATCAGTCGCTTCACTCAAATTATTTGATAAATCTACTTTCTGTTCACCGAAGGCTGATGATATTTTATCAGCGAATGCCCAGATCGCAAGACGTCCAAGAGCACGATATCCACCCGCCCCTTTGTTGATATCACTCGTATTTTGCCTGACATCATCCATAAGCCATTCATCCAGCGCCTCATTCCACTCTTTGTTTTCAGGACGGCGCTCTTTTTCAGCAATCACATTGCCGATATTCTGGTCCATTTGAATCACTCGAATATTCGGCTTGCAGTCCATTGCGGCGGCTGTATCGATGCAAATCAGTCTGAGAAAAGGCGGATCGTACGTTCCAAATTCTTCAAAAACGAGTTCTGAAAGCTTTTTGAGAACATCAAGACCTGTTGTTCCCAAACCTATGACTATGGTCGGAATGATTGGATTCGGCATCGGAATTATCCTTTCAGTTGGGCAAGCCCTGGAGTTTTTTAGATGATGTGATGATTATCTGCTCTTGCCACATAAACCAAACCACGGCTAAAATGGCATCAGTAAAAAGAAGCGCTAAAAAAGGAACATACTTCAGAAAAAGTAACGGGAACTCCGCATCGATGGGAGCTTCATAAATGGCCATGTAGATATTTTCGTTGTAGCCAAGGACAATCATGATAAAAAAATGGATTGTCAGCGCCAAGGCACAACACTTTCGACACCAAACAAGGAGATCTTTGTGTTCACCCCAAAACCAATTTGCACATACTACAGTGCATAACCAAAGCGGGATATACCAAAGAATGCCCCATGTGAAGGCCCTCAGGCTTGCCACGCTCCAGTAAGCATCAAAACCCGCACGAAAAAGATCACCCATGTTTGCATGCCTCCGAAAAAAGATTAATGTCATCAACTTTCATGGAATATCTATCCTACGCTTTTCTCCGATTCGGTATCAACGATCTCCCGCTGGAAGCTCTGTTTGTCAATAGTCAAATGGCCGCCAGGCACCGGTACTGGAACCCCATATTCCAAGCGGTCTGAATATTCACCGGAGCAAAGGAACAGTTTGCCTTTTTTGTTGACGATGCTGTGCGCATTGCAACGCGCTTCTTCCCAGACATGGGCCGCATCATTCAATGCGTTGCTGTCAAGGGCGAGAATCTCGCCAGATTTTAACTTAAATGTTTCCTGAAGAACATCGCGGCTGTTCTCTCGGGCAATGGTGACGGTAAATTTCTTTGTGCGCAACAAAATGAAAATTAATATCACACCAAGAACAGGAATTAAAAGCAGGAAAATTGTGAAAAGAACGGCTGCGCTTGCTGAGGGAGACACGGTTGCGGACAAAGCGACAGAAACCACCTGGCCGTCGTCGCCAGCCAAGGTGAGAGTGCCGCTCACATCCTTGGGTTTCGATGAATCAGGACGGAAATTCAAGGGAACCGCAACTTTCTGGCTGGCGCCAACTGTTAGCTTCTGTTCCAGCGCCTTTCCGAGCAGAAACGGTTTGCCGCTTGTGGATGCCGTTATAGTGAGCGGCGCTTTGGAAATATTTGTGATCTCAATGGGTGCTTTTGGAGCGGCTGTGCGGCCCACAGATGTTGTGGTGAATGCCAACGATGAATGTGAAGACATCCATTGGGATTTGAATTTCAAATCAATGGGCACGGACGTTCCCTGTCTTGCGTCGTTGCGGACAGCGATTGCGAGAGTGGTTTGCCAATCGCCAACGGCTTCCGCCCGAGCCGAGATCTCCATGGTCTGGGATTCGCCAGCGCCGAGTTTCACACCGATGCCGCGATTGAGCGCAATGGACACTCCGGAAGGGTCGGGCTTCTGTAATGATGCATCCACGATAAGGTATCCCCCTCCGGTGTTGCGCAGGGTGAGACTCGCCGTTGTGGGAATGCCACGGAACCCGTCGAGTGTCACTGTTTGGGTGGAAAGTTCTAATCGCGGTTTTGGTTCGGCCTTGGTTTCAACGGGCAGACGAAGGTCCGCATTTCCGGCGATCACAATCTCACCAGAGCGATTTTCACCCGGCACATGGGGCGCATAGATGAGCCGGAATTCGTATTTCTGGTTTTGTGGGATTGTGATGGTGGTTGCTCCTTCGAGTCGGAGTTCCGGGTTCGCGATTACCTCTGGTTTCCCGACAAACGTCGCCTGTCCCACATTGCGAATGGCAACAACAACACGGGTCGTCTCGCCCACAAGCGCTGAGAGAATGATGGGTGCTGGTGAATCTGTGGCCAGGATGGGATTAGTATCCAGCGCCTTGCCCACACCGGTGCCTTTCAGGCGAATGCTTGCTGATGCTCTGCCTTCGAGAATCAGTTTTCGCTCTGCTGCGCCCTCTATTGCGCAGAAAGAAACCGGCACCCTGACCGATTCACCAGTTGTAAGCGCGTAGGTTGAACTGCCACCGATTGCAAAGGGCGCGTCAGTGGTTGCCTTTCCATTGAGTTTACCATAGCCCGTGTTTTCGACGATGATGTCACGAGTCGCTGTGGTGCCGGTTGCGATTTGGCCGAAATCCACCAGCAAATCCCCGCCCACACCGGCTGATTCCCCGCCGGGAACGGTTACCCGCAAAACAGGGGTGTCGGGAAGAAGAATGCGATAAAGGATGATTCGGAGGTATTCAGGTTGATATTTGCGGCGCCCCGGATCGGTGAAGCGGGGCGCATTATTGGGAATGTCAACAACGCAGACGGGTTCATGCAGGCCGTGTCTGGCCAATTTTCCCCAGCCGCTTTCTTGTTTGATATCTTCGCGCACATCCTCGTTGCCGTCGGTGAGGATGGCCCAAAACACTGGTTTCTGCAGATCACCGCAACCCTCGAGCGTCTTCGCAACTTCGGCCGCGGCAAGCGCGAAATCGGTTTTATCACCCGGGAATTTTTCGGGAAATGTGCTGTCAAGCCATTGACGAGCCCCAATGCTACCCTCAAAAGGGGCGAAGCGCTTCACATCGGCCGGATTAGCATCGAAAGTGTAGGCAACAGCTCGGGCGTTTCCCCCTGGAACCAAGGGGAAGGGAAGGGATTTACGGCCGGCAGAAGGAAGCGTCCACTGAAAGCGGACTCCAGGTTTTGGGCCGCTGCCCCAAATAAGATCATAAAGAATTTCGCGCATCTGGGCATGAGCTTCTATGGTCGTATACACCGGGCCTGTTGCCTTGCCGCCGGGACCGGGTGTGCCGGGGCTAACCGACTTTGATGTGTCGATGGCGACAATCAAGTCTGGGAGAACACACCCTTGGGCAACCGCATGAACTGGAGAGAAAACCCCTGTAAATGTGGCAACTGCCCAAAAAAGCAAAAAAGATTGAATTTTAACCATGGTCATTGATCACGCTCCCCAAACCAACAGATGATGTGCAGTCGTCGCAAATAACCCTGTTCCGTCCGCAGCAGCTGGGCCTGTCAGTCCTGTTTCGGATTCTTGCCACTCAGCAACTATTGCTGGTTTCGGATTCCCACGAATCGTTTTGGTCACCATGATCTTATGATCAGCGAGACCGAAAACCGAGCCATTAATCGAAACCCAATGCCTCACATTGCTCATCTCAACATTCCCTTCGAATTCCATACCTGTTTGAACGATTTGTTTTTCATACACATCGAACATCAAGATGCAACCATAATAAGGCGCAAAGGCATGTTGATGGTAAAATGGGGATTCCAAAGGTCTTGGAAGGGACCAACCATCGACCGATTTGTCGAGTCGAATTTTTTCTATTTTGACCACAAACACCGTTTCTGGCGCCCACATCACCCAATAGAGAAAGTTATCTTTGTCGGAAGCGAGGAAGACGATCTGGCCAGCGACAATCGCTGGAGGGCCGCACCGCCATCCCTCCGCTGGAGTGATTCCCTTTTGCCGCAGATCGTTCCGTTCAACGAGCCGGGCATGCTCGAGAGCCTCACCCCGGAAGCCAAGTGGCATGAAAAAGAGTCGTCCATTGTCGGTTAAGCAGACGATCTGGTCTTTGATGGCGACAGGAGGATGCATCCGCTCGCCAATGGAATGATCCTGCTCAATTCGAACAATACCGAAATCGAAATCAGATGGGAACGCCGATTGTTCATTGGTAACGCCATTGCGGCTTACCATGACCGCCAACCCTTCGAAAATGGGCCATGCAGCAAGCCGATATCCATCTTTGCTCCTGTACACCAATGGCCGCCCATGAGGGGATAATCTGCCGATCACATCGGTAATTCCACGGGCTATGCCCGATTCAGCATCAATCCACACCCACACAACACGATCATCACCGTCAGCCAGAGCACAGATCAAACTCCCATCAATGACGACAGGCGAATTCGAAGGCGAAAGATTTGAAACCAATGGAGATGTGGACCAAGCCCATTTCGTACCGTTTTCATGGTATTTCGAGCCTCGAGCATATGCCTGAAGGAATCCATGATCGTGAATCTTGACCGCAATGACCACAAGATCATGAACAAGCACAGGCCCGATGCCATCGATAATCGACAACTTCGAAGTCTGATCCCCGTTTCGCGCATTCAGGGGGATAGTCCTCAAGGGGCTGGGACTGCACTTCTCTACAGGAATATTGCCGGGAACGTCAACCAAGCTGTTGCGGCTCTCTCCCCCGCCCTCCATCGCCCATTGTGATGGTTCCGCTGCCTGTAAAGATTCGCCGCATTTGGTGCAGTATCGGGCAGAAAGGCGATTCCATGCTTTACAAGCTTGGTTCTGGCAACGCTTCGCCTCACGCGAACAACGTTCGCATACACCTCTGCCCGGGAAACCATCATAAGGAGAAGAGATCTTATCACGGCATCCGGACGTAGGGCATTCCTCGCTCGATGTTGTTGGCTTTTCCTGACGGTTCTCCTGTTTTTCCATTTCATTCACCCTGTTCATCACATCATTCAATATTTTCAATATTCATCACAACACGAAATCCAACACCATGGTTAACGGTGGATAAGGGATGAACTTCACGGATTGTTGCAACACAGTCGTTTGCATTGTCGAACCAGCACCCACCACGCAATACGCGCAATCCTGTTGGAGTAATTGTATCACACCATTCCCACACATTGCCATGCATGTCATGAATGCCCCATGAATTTGGCTTTTTGGCGCCTGCGGGGTGAGTTGCCCCCTGCGCATTGTCTTTGAACCAACAGTAATCGCCAAGGGCGGATGGATTATCCCCGAAACAGAAACGGCCCTTGGAACCAGCGCGGCATGCATATTCCCATTGCGCTTCAGAGGGAAGGGTATATCGACGACCCGAGATGTGCGAGAGTTTTTCACAAAATTTTGTGGCATCGGTCCAGTCTGTTTTTTCTACCGGGTTGTCGGGATTCTTAAAATAAGACGGATTGACACTCATGATTTTTTCGTACTGCCTCTGCGTAACTTCGAGTTTTCCAACCCAGAAACCCGTTATTGTATGCGTATCAGTCCCTGATCGCAGCGTACCGCCAGGGGCAAATACCATCTCGAGGGAAATGCCCCCGCCTGGTTCAACAAATGGTAGTTTTGCAAGTCGTGTTTCGACCTCAGCAATATTGAGACCAGACTGGGGATAATTCTGCAGATACTTCTCCCATGTTTTAATTTTCATATCGTTTGAGGCCGTGGAACTGTCATCGATTGACGAAGCATTCTGATAGGCGTCAAGTTGTTTGCGAAGGGAATTTATCCGCGAAGGCGCCTGTGTAATAATCACATCATTCGGAAATTTCGATTGAAGATTTTTCCATTGCTCAAGTTTCTGCTGCAATGTCGCAGTGGTTGATCTGTCGGCCTCTTCACATTCATTTAAAGCTGTTTTGAAATTGTCAACATCATGCTGTAAATCCTCTATGCGTTGCTTCACCCAGGCAACCATGTAACCGGTATCTTTGTGGAATTTAAAGTAGTTACGCCACGCATCAAGGATTTTTAGAGACGGGGAGGTTCGTGTTTCATCTGCACCGAGAATATGATCATATGCTAACTTCGCTGCGGCAATGCGAGAAGCATGTAATTCCTGAGATTTATGCGCGGCATCAAGCTTGTAATCCGAGTCTCGATGCTCCGAGAGATAATCGACCCACGCAGAAAGTTTGTCCTCGTCAGTAGCTGTTGTGGAATTTTCCAATGCTTTCGCATGGTTAAAAGCCGCTTTGGCGTTGTTAAGAGTTTTCTCCTGTTCAGCGATCCTTTCAGCGAGGAGATTTTTTGATTCTGTGACCCTATAACCGGCGGATGAGTAATTATCAAGATAATGTTTTAATGCGTCAATCTTTGAAGAAACAGGTTGGGTTGTGGAGTCGATGGTGCTCTTCATGTATTGGTGTGCGGCTTTTGCGGTTGCCAGTTTGGCGCGAAAAACATCCACCTTTTGGCGCGATTCCTCCATCTTTAATCCCGTAGCTCCGAAGACAGTGATGTAATCCTCCCACGCTGAAAGCTTGTCACCATCGCTTGCTGTGGTCGCTTCATCTATATTGTTGGCTTTGTTGAAAGCTATTTCTGCCTGCCTTAATTCCTGCCCTGTTTTCGCCAAGAGGCCTTGGATTTCGGGCAGCTTATAGCCTGATTTTCCGAATTCCTTATCATAATCGGCGAGTATCCCGTGCCGTATGAGCAAAGTGGCTGATGATTGGGCGCATTCATTCTCCGCTT
>JBAWYD010000018.1:0-27583 GCA_037143735.1 Deltaproteobacteria bacterium | reverse complement strand
CATCTGAGTATTAGTTGAAAAAAGAAAAAAAATATAATAGATAATCATGCCTGCATCATAATCTGTAAACTGGGAGGTAAATGTAGTGGAGAAATATCTGACTGATTGGAAATGCGACTGTGACAAGAGAATGCTCGTGAGAAAAGTACTCAGTGGTGAAATTTCGGAGGAGAATCTTGAGAAGTATCTTTCGGAACTTCCTGATGTATCTTCCTGTGCAGAGGAAATTATGGTCGAGTAATCGATATGTTGATTGATTCTCATTCCCATCTGGAAATGGGTGACTTTGACCGGGACAGAGATGAAGTGATCAAAAGGGCGGGGCAGGCGGGAGTCGACGTGATCATAACGGTAGGAACGACTCTCAAAGATTGTAAAAAAGCCGTGTCGATTGTTCGTCAGTACGGATCAGTGTATGCGGCCGTCGGCATCCACCCCCACGAGGTCAAGGATATCGATAATACGACCTATGACGATCTGAGGGAACTGTCGAAAGGGGATAAGATTGTGGCTTATGGAGAAATCGGGCTTGATTTTTTTCGCAATTTATCTCCAAGGGACGTGCAGATCAGAAGATTCGGTGAACAACTGGAATTGGCAGGCGAGATAGGGTTGCCCATTATCATTCATGATCGCGACGCCCATAAGGAAATCCTCGAGATGCTAAGGGCGTGGAAGGGGAAAAGGGGAGTTATCCATTGTTTTTCGGGCGATTTCAGGATGGCCCGGAAGTGCCTTGATATGGGGTTCTACATATCCATCCCCGGGGCGGTTACCTTTGGAAAATCTGAAAAGCTCCAGGATGTGGTAAAAAGAACACCCATTACAGGTCTGCTGCTGGAGACGGACGCCCCCTATCTGACGCCCCACCCGAACCGGGGGAAGAGAAACGAACCGGCCTGTGTTGTCCATACGGCGAAGAAGGTCGCCGACATAAAGGGATTGACTTTTGAACATGTTGCGAGGGTCACATCTGAAAATACGAGGGATCTCTTTGGTATTGCATAGAAATTATTACAGGACAGATGCAAGGAACCCCGTCAGACGGGTTCTTCTGAAGGGTGTTCGGATAAGGGTCATATCCCGGGATGAGAGGTATGGCTCTTTTTTTAGGGTATTATCCGGAAAGAGTGTCGGACATTGAGAAAAATCCTGTTTGTGGTTACGGGCGGCGCGATCGGCTCCCTTCCGTATTTCCGGTCAAAAGTGGCGGAATTGAAACCGGTCGGAATTATATGTGCAGACAGCGGGGCTGGCCACCTTTACCCTGTCGGTCTTATCCCGGATATCATAATAGGGGATATGGATTCTCTCGGGCCTGAGTTGCTGAATCACTTCAAGGAGCAGGGAAGCCTGATCATCACATATCCGGAAGCAAAGAACGAGACGGATACGGAACTGGCTTTAGATTATGCCATCGGCATGGGGCCCGATGACATATATGTCTTTGGCGCCTGCGGCACCAGGATTGATCATACTCTGGCAAATCTGTCACTTCTCGTACCGGGTATAAAAAGTAACGTAAAGATAACATTGATCGATGAGTGGTGCGAGATTTTTATGGTTTCCGGCAAACATGTCATTGAAGGCGAGGCGGGGCAGACCGTATCCCTTTTGCCTTTTTCCGGTACGGTGACGGGTATTACCCTGGAAGGGTTCGAATATCCCATCGAAAATGGCGTGATGGAAATCGGAAAACCTTACGGCGTCAGTAATCGATTGAAGTCCTCAAGAGGCGTCATTACAATCGGTTCAGGTCATCTTCTCGTGACCAGATATTTCAAGGCAGGACTTTTCCCCTGAGGTGCTTTATGAAACCAGTGAGAGTTTTGACCATTGCCGGTTCGGATTCCAGCGGCGGGGCAGGAATACAGGCGGATCTGAAAACGATCACCGTTCTGGGCGGTTTCGGGATGAGCGTGATTACCGCTCTGACGGCTCAGAACACGCTGGGTGTTCAGGGTATTTATGACGTATCGCCGGATTTTGTGGAAAAACAGTTTGAATCGGTGATGTCCGACATGGGTGTTGATGCCGCCAAGACGGGGATGTTGGCCAATGCTGCCGTGTTACAGGTGGTGGCTGATAATATCAGGAAATATCATATAGAAAAACTTGTGGTGGATCCGGTGATGGTGGCCAAAGGCGGAATGTTGCTGATTCGGGGTGAGTTCAGGGAAGCACTGATCAGGGAACTGATTCCTTCAGCCCTTGTTGTGACTCCCAACATTCCTGAAGCGGAAGTTTTGGCGGAAATACACATCACCTCTGTGAGTGATATGAAAAAGGCAGCCAGGATCATTCATGATTTTTGCGTAAAAAATGTCGTCGTTAAAGGAGGACATCTCTCCGGGGATGCCGTCGATGTGCTTTATGATGGAAGACACTTTCATGAGTTTGCCTCCGAACGGATCGGTGAAGAAGGGATACACGGGACGGGATGCACCTTTTCCGCTGCAATCGCCACCGGACTCGCGAAAGGCAAGAGTGTTCTTGATGCCGTAGAAGAGGCAAAGGCCTATATTACAGAGGTCATCAGATATGCCTGTCATATAGGCGGCGGTCACAGAGTGATCAATCATAATGTTTCCGTCAAAAAATGTCATCTCGACCGCAGGGAGAGATCTTGAGATTCCTCGTTTTCCTCTAAATGACAAGGTATGGATTTTAGATTGCTGAATGAGAAGTGTGATTTTAAAAAAACCGGCGTCCTACGACACAGCGGTGCAAATTGTATCAACATTGAGTTCCGCGGGGCATGAGGCCTATCTCGTCGGCGGATGCGTACGGGACCTCCTGAGAGGAGTCGAACCTCTGGATTATGATATTGTGACATCAGCCCGACCGGAGGATGTGTGTTCCTTGTTTCCCCATACGGCGCCGGTAGGGTTAAACTTCGGCGTCATCCTTGTCATCGAGGAAGGACATCACTATGAAGTGGCAACGTTTCGCTCCGAAGGGGATTATGATGATGGTCGCAGACCGAATCGCGTAGCGTTTACAACGGTTGATGAGGACGTTTTACGCCGCGACTTTACCATAAACGCCCTTTTTATGGATCCTGAAACGAAGAATATCGTTGATTATGTCGGCGGCCGCGAGGACTTGAAGAACAGGATTATCCGGACCATCGGTGATCCGGAAAAACGTTTTTCTGAAGATTATTTACGAATGCTTCGAGCCGTTCGTTTTGCCGCCAATCTTGATTTCGAGATTGATTCCGGCGCCCTTGGCGCCATCAGAAATCACGCATCCGCGATCCACCGTATCAGCGCGGAACGTATCCGTGACGAGTTGACGAAAATCCTCACGCATGGAGGTTCGCGTCGCGGCATGGAAATTCTTGCCGCAACAGGTCTCCTGGAACAGGTTCTTCCCGAAGTGAGCGCTCTGCGAGGGGTCAGGCAACCGGCTGAATTTCACCCCGAGGGTGATGTGTGGGAACATATCCTGCGAATGCTGGCAATGCTGCCCTCGGGTGCGGGGGGTGAAAACGACTCGTGTCTTGCATGGGGCATTGTCATGCATGATATCGGGAAAGCCCTTACATATACGGAAGATACATCAGGGATTCATTTCCACGGTCATGTCCGGGAAGGGGAGAGAGTTGCCGAGGATATCATGCGTCGCCTCAGATTTTCCCGGGTAGAGGCGGAAACCATTCTTGCCCTTATTCGTTGTCATATGATGTTCATGAATGTTAAAGAAATGCGCCCCAACCGGTTGAAGCGGTTCCTCAGAATGCCTCATTTTGAGCTTCACCTTGAACTGCACCGTCTGGACTGTCTCGGCAGCCACGGATTCCTCGATAACTATGATTTCTGCCGGGCCAGGCTGATTGAAATCGCAGAGGAAGAATTGCATCCTCCGCGTCTCCTCAGCGGGAGAGACCTCATTGACATGGGGCTTCATCCCGGTCCCCTGTTCAGTGAGATTCTGCGCGCCGTCGAAGATGCACAGCTTGACGGAGCCATATCCACTTCGGATGAGGCGCGCAGAATGGTCATGGATCATTGGGGTAATCACCGCCCTCATTGATCTGACATGAAACATTTCCTTGCCGGGAGACTTTTCCCGCAGGAAGGGGATCTTTACAGGGTGAGGAGATGGAAATCATTCAAAGTTTTCTGGCGCTGACGTGATTACAGGAGGGGTGTTGTACATCAAGAGGTCAGAATTCCGTAACCGGAGATTTTCCCTGGGCATTACGGCGTTGGTATTGGCCATTGTGATCCTGGCAGGCTGTGGAACCAGGCAAACCTATCGTCCCCGGTTAGCCGTAGAAAAGCAACTGACGCGGATGGGATATACCGTCCAGGTCGGAGCGTTCTCCAGGGTGCAAAACGCAGCCCGGCTGACGGAATTGCTTCGTGATCGGGGGGTGGAGGCTACCTACTTTGTTGCCGGTACGGGTCTATACAAGGTCCGTTTTGGTAATTTTGCGTTGAAAGCCGAGGCTGCTGAAAAGGCGGAAAGTCTCAAATCGGCGGGAATCATTGATGGATATTATATTGTCAGTCCCGATGAATATGCCGTTGCCAAAAGACAGAAATACGGCAACCAGTATCTCAGAGAAGAAATTGTGAAAGCAGCCCGGAGCTTCGTCGGTGTTCCTTATCTCTGGGGCGGAACTTCTCTGGATACGGGTTTTGATTGCAGTGGATTGACGATGACGGTCTATCAGCTCAACGGATTCGATCTTCCCCGTTCATCGAGGGAACAGTATGACACAGGTATCCCCGTGGAACGGGATCATTTGTCAAAGGGAGACCTTGTTTTCTTTGCAACTTCCGGTGGCGATAATGCCTCGCATGTTGGCGTCTATGCCGGTGAAGGTCGATTCATTCACGCACCCGGCAGAGACAAGACCATCCGCGTGGATTCCCTTTCCGGGAGTTATTTCAGAAAGCGGTATGTCGGTGGAAGAACCTACCTGTAACCGGGTTCTGCTTGATCCGCATATACTGGAGCGTTCAATAAAGATAAAATGGAATGTCAGAAAAACTTTAAAAGTACCATGTTCAATCGAGAGATCATAAATGGGTAAGTTATTGTTGAAAAACGGCCGGGTTGTCCTCTTGTGCGTATGGATTTTTTTTGTTTGCGGCTGTGCGGCGATGGTTGATTACCTGCCCGCTCCTCCCGAATCGATGTCCAGAATCGAGTTGAAAGGGCCGTATGATAAGGATATCCCGGAAAAATACGCAGGCCAGCTGAGAGGCGCCAGTATCGCAATGGACTGGGCTATTCCCTATATCTTCATGAGTGTCGGGGTGCATTTTGAATCGTTGGGTGATGCGGAAAGAGCCCTCCATTTCCTTGATCGATCCATCGATGAATTTCAAAAGCGAAAAGACCTGCATGGGGAAGGGAGTTCTACAACCAGAAAAGTCTTTGTTCTGAGTGAATTCGGTCGCAGCCAGGAGGCATTCAACCTGATCAGAGAGAGGGAAAGTGTGTGGAAAACGCTCCCCATGAGTGCCTTTGTATCTCACAATTACGGACATTATTTCCTGATGAACGGAGATTATGCGAAGGCGTCTGATTTTTTCAGAAAGGCCATAGCGGCGAATCCAAATTACCAGGACGACTTCAACCTCATGATGCTGAGGCGTGATGCGGAGCTGGAGCTTGGCATATCCGTCATCCTTGCGGACTATGTTCCGCAGATGTCAAAAAAATATTCTCTACTCGATTTTGATCAGGCTATGATGGACAGGATCAGGACGCATGTCGATGAAGGCATTGCCCATCTGAATCACGTCCTCGCTCTGAACAGGGACATCAGGGGGACAAAAATCGGGCGATTTACGCCCGAAGTCGTTTTTCAGATCATGGAGTCCAATGTTTACAATTTTCTGGGACTGGCCAGCGGTATCAAGGCAAAATGGCAGGATTCATATAAGTACCTGGCTACATCTTCAGAAGTCGCCAGAAAAGCCGGTTTCCGGATCGGCGAGATCGACAGCCTCTTTTTTCTCAATCAGGTCTATCTTTTCGAAAAAAATGTGACAGAGGGTCAGAAGGCGGCAGAACGGTTCAACGCAATGGCCGACAGATATCGTTTTCCCTTCTATCAGGTGTGGGCCAAGTTTATCCTTTCCCGGTATTATATCGGTTTTGGCGATACCGTAAAGGCAATCAGTATCCTTAAGGAAACAGTCGCCGTTATTGAAGGGCAGCGGTCCGCCCTCACGACGGATATCCTGAAGGAGGCCTATTTGCATAACAGACAGGCCGTCTACGAATCACTTGTCGAACTTCTTGCCCGGGAAGGCGATTACAGCGGGGCGCTGGAGATGGCGGAGCGGGCTAAATCCAGGATACTGGTTGATATTCTTGCGGGAAAGGACATGAGCAGAAATCCGGTTGAAGCAGCTTTGCTGAGGCAGGAAGGACAGGTAACCGGGCAGATCAACAATATCCGGAAACAGATGTTCAGGGTTTCCGGTGAGGCCGCCGAGAGGGGCCTGGCGGAAAAACTGGATAGATCCGAGGCAACTTACCGGGACGTGCTTCTCCAGATAAAAAAAGAAAATGAAGAGCTGTTTTCGATGGTTTCTGTACAACCCACAGAACCCGGGGACATACAGAAGTTATTGGATCAGAATACGACGCTGTTCGATTATTTTGTCACGGACAGGCTCCTGTATGTCTGGGCCATCCAGAAAGAGCGCATTCATCTGGAACGGATTAAAATCTCAAGGGAAGAACTGAAAGAACTCGTATCATCGTTTCTCTCTGCCCTCGTTTCGAAAGACGGCAAAAAGACCAAAATCCTTTCCCGGCAGGTTTATAACGTCATTTTGAAACCGATTATTCCGTTTGTGTCCGGTGATCGAATCGGATTCATTCCCCACGATTCCCTGTATTATCTTCCCTTCGCTGCTATGAATTACAAGGGGCAGTTTCTCGTGGACGCTTTCTCCATTTTCTATCTTCCGAACACTGCGGTCTTTAAATATGCTATGGGGAAGCCTGTTTCCAGGGGGATGAAAGTACTCGCCTTCGGGAATCCCGATCTGGGCGACAGGGACATGGACCTTCCTTATGCGGCGATGGAAGTGGAAAGTATTAAAAAGCGCATTGACCAAACATCGGTTTTTTTACATAAGGAAGCGACGAAGAAAAAAGTGAAAGAGCTGATGGAGGATTTCGATATCATTCACTTTGCAACGCACGGCCAGTACCTTCCAGAATCTCCCATGAATTCAAGCCTCTTGCTTACTCCGGAGTCTCAGGATGACGGTCGACTCACGGCGCTCGATATTTTTAAACTTCATTTTAAAGGGCGTGCCGTCATTTTAAGCGCCTGTAAAACAGCACTGGGGATGTCGTCGACGGGAACTGAAATTGTGGGATTAAACCGGTCATTTTTATATGCCGGCAGTCCCTCTGTCGTTTCAACCTTATGGAATGTGGATGACAGGGCAACCGCCTATTTCATGGATGATTTTTACCAATATCTAAAAAAAGGAAAAGAGTTGGCTGATGCCCTGAAGATGGCACAGGTGGATATGATACGCAAAGGATATGCGCCCTATTACTGGGCGCCTTTTATTCTAACAGGGAAATACTAAGACGATGGACATTAAGAATTTAATGGTTACGGGTGGATGCGGTTTCATCGGCAGCAATTTTATCCGCTATCTCCTGGAAGAGGCGGATTTTACGGGCAGAGTCATCAATGTCGACAAGCTGACCTATGCAGGCAATCCGGAGAACCTGATCGGCATCCCTGAACGGTATCCCGGCAGGTACGTCTTTCAGAAAGCGGATATTTGCGATGCCGGGCGGATGAATCAAATCTTCATGGATTATCAAGTGGATGCGATCTGTCATTTTGCCGCAGAATCCCATGTTGATAGATCGATCAAGAGGCCGGAGGAATTCATACAGACCAATATCATCGGCACCTTCAATCTCCTCGAAACGGCCAGGCAGAACATGGAACAATTCCGGTTGTTCCATCATGTAAGCACTGACGAGGTATACGGCAGCCTTGGTCGGGAAGGATATTTCACGGAGGAGACCCCATATCGGCCAAATAGTCCATATTCGGCCTCCAAGGCCGCTTCTGATCATCTGGTTCGCGCCTATCATGAAACGTATGGGCTGCCTGCCGTCATTTCCAACTGTTCCAATAATTATGGACCCTACCAGTTTCCGGAAAAACTGATTCCCCTGATGATCCTCAATGCCCTTGACGGGAAGCCGTTGCCTGTTTATGGAGACGGCAGGAACGTGAGGGACTGGCTCTACGTGGAGGATCACTGCGGGGCTATCTGGACGATCATGCGTTTCGGGGACAGGGGGGAGACTTATAATATCGGAGGTAATTCGGAAATGGAAAATATCGTCATCGTGGAGACGATCTGTGATATCATTGATGAAATCATTCCCGTCTCTGCCGGACATTCCCGGAAAAAACTGATTACGTTTGTCAAAGACAGGCCGGGGCATGACCGGAGATACGCCATTGATTTTAGTAAATTGCAGAAAGCATTCAACTGGACTCCCCGGGAATCTCTGGCTACGGGCCTGAGAAAAACCATTGTCTGGTATCTTGAGAACGCAAACTGGATTGAACGCATCAGAAGCGGTGAATACCGGGCATGGATCAGCGAGCAATATGAACAGGAAAGGAGCCCCTCATGAAGACACAACAATGGACCCCTGATGAACTGTTGCGCCTTTCCGGCTACTATTGGCAATCATTCACGCTCCATGCGGCAGTTGTTCTCGATGTATTTACGCAGATCGGAAATGACCGGCTCACGAATGATAACATTGCTCAAAGGCTGAATAGCGATATGAGAGGTGTAACAATGCTTCTGAATGCTCTGACGGCCATGAAACTTCTCGGGAAAGCGGATGGGTGTTATTTCAATACGCCGGAAGGAAAACAGCTCCTTTCAAAGGATTCTCCCGAGTACATCGGGTATATCATCATGCACCATCACCACCTTGCGGATTCCTGGGCTCGATTGGATCAGGCCGTAAAAACGGGCGCTTCTGTCAGAAAAAGAGCATCTGACAGGAACGGGAAAGCCCGGGAAAGCTTTCTGATGGGAATGTTTAACATGGCAATGACCCTGGCTCCCCGGCTGGTGCCCGCCGTTGATCTCTCGGACCGGAGACATCTTCTTGATCTTGGGGGCGGGCCGGGCACCTATGCGATTCACTTTTGTCTGCATAATCCCGGACTGAAGGCCGTTGTATATGACCTTCCCGCAACGCGACCTTTTGCCCTGAAGAGCATTGAAACGTTTGGTCTCTCAGACCGGATAGAATTCAGGGCAGGGGATTACCTGAAGAAGAATATTCAGGGACGCTATGATGTTGCCTGGCTTTCTCAAATTCTCCACGCGGAAGGACCTTCAGATTGTCGGAGGATTATTGAAAAGGTGGTGTCGGTTCTTGAGCCGGGAGGATTGATCATGATCCATGAATTCCTTTTGAGTGATACCATGGATGAACCGCTTTTCCCGGCGCTCTTTTCCCTGAACATGCTTTTGGGAACAGCCGGCGGGCAGGCTTATTCTCAAACGCAAGTCACGGACATGCTCGTCGACGCAGGAGTAAGGGAGATCCGGAGGATTCCATTCAATTCGCCAAACCACTCGGGTATTATGATGGGGACGGTTTAGCCGTCTAATAATGCAGACGTCCCCTTACACCCAGGTTTGTCAAACGATTAAAGACGAATTTCATTTCCGTATCAGCGGGCATGTCTTCAACGGGATCTTCATATCTGAAAGTTCCTCTCCCCTGATAAATGGCGTTCGGAAAATATTGAAATGAGACCAGTTTCTTGCAAGGGGATGTCTCAATCCCTTTAGTTCCTTTGGCGGTGCTGCATACGCCGAGACGGAAGCTGTCCATATCAAACCATCCCCTCAGGTTGTATAAAACGATTTCCCCTGCAGCAGCATCTTTCCAGTGAATGACACCGTCCATACCGACGTCGTTTTCTTCAAAGAACCTTTCGAGTTTTTCTCCCCATTGATCCGGGATGTTGTCAAAGGTCCATTTATCATGCCTGTCTGCCTGTTTTGCCGTGAGATTTTTTTTCTTCCTTGTCATATGGCGCCTCATCAAAGTTTTATATATGTCATAATCACATTTTATGCCAGGATCGCTGAGCCGGGCACGGTGATACTATCTTATTGTATTTATTGATAAATCTAATGGTTGATACATTTACCGAAGAATGTGGAACGGGGGAAAGGGTACGGCAGATGTGTAATCGTTTACACGGTGGGAATCATATTATACACCTCCTGAAGATCAGCGATAGATAGATTGAACTTGCTCGCAGCTAAGGCTGTTTTTTTTGAATTGAGTAATCGGGGGGAACCATTTTGGTAGAGCCCGCGCCAGTCGCGCAGCCGGAAACGACACCTGCAAAAACTGCCATGAGAAAAATCATGAATTTCTTCATACTTTCCTCATTTTACCTATCCTAATGGCTTGAAATAATTGATAAGAACTTCCTTTTTTGGTGGGAAAGTATAAGAAAAAATTTTCTTGTATGTCAAGTTAATTATCGTAAATTATTTCATTTCTTCCTGCTCGTTTATTTCTTCAATTCGGCAATGAGTTTCGGCACGACATCGTAGAGGTCACCGACGATCCCGAAATCGGCCACCTTGAAAATGGGAGCGTTCTCGTCTTTATTCACTGCGGCGATCACCTTTGCGTTGCGGATGCCGGTGACATGCTGGACCTGTCCGGAGACCCCGACCCCCAAGTAAAGGTCTGGTTTCACCTGCACGCCGGAGAGTCCGATACAGAGTTCTTCCGGCAGCCAGTGAAGCTCCTCGGAAATCGGTCTTGTACAGGCAATTTCGCCGTCGAGGGCTTCGGCCAATTGTCGGGAAAGTGCCAGATCTTCCTTCTTGTCGATTCCTCTTCCGACGGAAACAACCACTTTGGCCTCGGTGATATCCTTCGTTCCGCGTTCCTTTAGTCTTATTTCAAGGACCTGCACTGCTGAAGGAGAAGGCGCCGGAAGCTCCCTGATCTGTCCCTGTCGGCCTTCTTCCGGCAAGGCGGGCTCAAAGGCCTTCGGAGGAATAGTGGCCATGACAGGACGGGTGGTGCATGTGACTTGCTGTATGGCTGCGCCTCCGTACGCGAGGCGTTCCATAATCAGTGTCTTGCTTTCTTCATCGAACTTGAGATCCATGCAGCCGCTGCAAAGGCCCGCATTCAGGCGGGCGGCGATGCGGGCGGCGAGATCTTTGCCTCTCGATGTGGCGGAAATAAGTATGATATCGGGATCGGCTTTTTTCGACTCTTCGACAATGACAGGAATATAGGCATCCAGGGGTTGGTTGCCTGCAAGGGGGGGCAGCACCAGAACTTCGTCTGCCCCGCGGCGAATATATTCTTCGGCCCGTTCAGGTTTATGGCAGATGAGTGCGCAGACGCGGGTTTCCATCTTCATCGCCAGCTGCCGCCCGATGTTCAATAGTTCCAGGATTCGCTCGTGGTTTTCGGCAAATATCCATACTCCAGCCATTGGCTTCTCCTTTATCCGATGACGCCTTTCTTCCGCAACAAACCGACGAACCGGCCGATTTCTGCGTCATCCGTTCCAAACTTCTCACATTCCCGTTCCAGCCGCGACGCCACAAGACCGATGGTCTGTAAAAGAACTTTGCCGGCGGCGGGCAGTTCGTCGTTCTTGATCGTTACCGCAGGCTTTTTCCCGGCCATCAGCGTGTCCTTAACGCCTGGTATCCGGGGTATGTTGATGTCTGGGAGCACCGTCACCAAAGCGGGCAATGGCGCCACGATGACTTCAATTCCCTCTTCGATTTTCCTCTCAGCGATGAGCCTGTTTTCGTCGATGGTGAGTTTCTGGACAAAGGAAATGCAGGGTATCCCCAGGTTTTCCGCCAGTCGGGGGCCGACCTGCTGGGCGTAGAGATCGCCCGAGCCCTCGCCGCAAACGATCAGATCGTACTGACCGATCCTGGCGCGGATGATTTCCGCCAGGATGGCGGCTGTCTGGGAAGAGTCCAGATGGCCGAATGTGTCATCGGCGGCGAACCAGGCCTGGTCGGTTCCACGGGAGAGGGCATCCTTGACGCCCCTGGATGACGCAGGAACACCGACGGTGACGGCAATGGCGCTTCCTCCAAGGGTTTCTTTCAGCCGGACGGCCTCTTCGATGGCATTGCGGTCATAATCGCTGATTTTGTAATCCACCGAGGAGAAGTCCAGCTCCCCGGACGATCCCCGTCTGATGTAGGCCTCATCGACGACCCACTTGAAACAGGCAATGATGGTGGGCATAAATACACCTCTATCAGGGGATCAGGTCTTGACTTTGCTCAAGTTCAAGACCTGATCCTGTTTGTTTCAGCGGAGCACATTTGCGGAGATGACCATCCGCTGGGCTTCCGACGTGCCCTCGCCAATCTCGGTGAACTTGGCATCACGAAACAGCCTCTCCACTTTGGTGCCTTTGCAGTAACCGTAGCCGCCGTAAATCTGGACCGCCTTGGTGGTGTGTTTCATAACCGCCTCCGATGCGAAGAGCTTGGCCATGGCGGCTTCCTTGCGGAAGGGTTGCTTCTGGTCCTTGAGCCAGGCTGCGTAATAGGTGAGAAATCGGGACGCGGAAAGATCCGTTGCCATGTCCGCAATCATCCAGGCAATGGCTTGGTTACGGGAGATAGGAGTGCCGAACTGAACCCGCTCCTTGGAATGCCGGATAGATTCATCCAGGGCGGCCTGCAGGATGCCGATGCACTGGGCGGCGATACCAATCCGGCCGCTGTCGAAGCCGCTCATGGCCATCTGGAGGCCCATCCCTTCTTTGCCGAGCAGGTTTTCTTTCGGCACACGGCAATCCTTGAAAATCATCTCGGACGTCTGGGAAGAACGCAGCCCCATCTTTCTTAAGTGTTCTCCCGCTTTCATGCCGGGGGTTCCCTTTGGTACGATGAAGGCGCTCATGCCCTTCCGGCCCGCTGTTTTATCTGTCCAGGCGAAGACGAGGTACGTATCGCCTATGGGGCCGTTTGAGGTAAAAACCTTGGTTCCGTTGATGACGTAATCGTTGCCGTCGAGAACGGCGGTAGTGGTGGCGGCCAGCACATCGGTGCCCGCTCCCGGTTCGGTAAGCACAAAGGCCCCGAGGTGTTTTCCTTCGGCCATGGGGGTCAGATATTTCCTTTTCTGCTCTTCCGTCCCGAAAAGAAGGATCAGCGTGCAGCAGATTCCCACGTGGATCGACACGGTGAATCCCGTGGAGGAGCAGGACCGGGAAAGCTCTTCCACGGCGATGATGTGGGTCAAATAATCCGCGCCGGCTCCGCCGTACTCCGTTGGAATGGGAATGCCCATCCAGCCACCTTCGGAGAGTTTTTGAAACAGCTCGGCGGGATGACGGCTGTTCTCATCGATTTCCGCGGCGATGGGTTCCACGTACTTTTCGCAAAATTCCCTGACATTCTTACGAATCAGTTCCTGTTCTTCCGTCAATTTGAAGTCCATGGTCTCCCTCCTGTGATCTTATTTTAAAAAAGCCGAATTGATTCTATCCATAATCTAACCGAAACGGAACTGGACGCCTGTCCCCCCTTCGGGGTAGTTCCAGTCCAGAACCTCGACGCCGCAGGCAAGGCGGCATGTGCCGCACTCCAGGCAGCCGTCGGTATCGAGGACAATCTCTCCCCGTTCATTTTCGCTGTAAAGTCCGGCCGGGCAGACGCTTACGGCCCGTTTCAGGCGGGGGTCCTTTTCCATGCCGGGTCTGATCCTGATGTGGGGATCGCCGACGGGTTTGAAGACGTCGAGACCGAGTTTTGCCTTCAGATCCATAGAGTCGCTCATATCTTCATCACCTCTTTGAGATCCTTGAACAGGGCCCACACCTCACCCAGGGGCAGGTGCTTCCTGATGGTTTGGTAAAGCCTCTGCTTCGGACCGTCTGAAACAGCGTAGAGGTCTTTCATGATGTTTCCCGTCAGTTCCGGATAACGGTTGAAAAATCTCGGGTTGCCGATAACGGCAGGCGTTTCGCGGAAATTCCTGAAATCCTGAAGAACGAAGCTTTTCTCCAGAAGCTTCCTGTACACACTCAGGGTTTCGGCGTCGAATTTCCCTGCCTCTCTCGCGTTGAGGACAGCCTGGGCGGCAAAGTATCCCGACGCCAGGGCGTATTCCATGCCCCGGACGGTAAAACCGATGTTCAATGCAAGTCCGGCGGCGTCCCCCGCTGCCAGAATGCCGTTTCCGTAAAGGTTTCCCATCGCCTTGAGCCCGCCTTCCGGAATGACGTGGGCGGAGTACTCAACCGTGTTTCCCCCCCTGATAAGCGGAGCGATTTCGGGCCGCCCTTTGAATTCATCAAGGAGTGCGGGCACGTCAATGGCATGTCCGTCCGCTGCGGCATCCTCAATGCCGACAACGATACCCAGGCTGACGCTCTCTTTGTTGGTATAAAGAAACCCGCCCCCGAATTTTCCCCGGGTGACTTCCCCCACGAAGAGGCGCGCCGCTCCTTCATTTCCTTCCAGGTTGAAGCGGTCATTGATCAAACCGGAATCGAGGGCGATCACTTCCTTGATGCCCAGGGCATTGTCATGAGGGGCTCCGGGGGTGCGGAGACCGGCTTTTTCCGACAGAATCGATAATACGCCGTCACAGGCGATGACCACGTCGGCCCGCAGTTCGTCCCCCCCTGCGACGACTCCCGTGATGCGGCCGCTCTCCTTAATGACATCGTCGATCCTGGTCTTGGAGATGATCATGCCTCCTTTTTCTTCGACCTTCTCCGCGAGCCACCGGTCAAATTTAGCACGCAAAATGCTGTAACTCTGGTGGGGCTGCTCCCGCAGCTCATTTCCGGAATAGACGATGTTCACGGAACGGTCTTTCGCCAGGAGGGAGACGCCTTCGTGGGTGATGAAGCGTTCCAGGGGAGCTTCCTCAAACAGGCCGGGAAAGAGCCGACGCACCGGGTTCAGATAAAGGCGGCCGCCAGTCACGTTCTTGGCGCCGGGATAGTCGCCCCGTTCCAAGACCAGTACTGCAAGGCCCTTGCCTGCCAGCGTGTAGGCCGCACCCAGACCGGCGAGCCCGGCTCCTGCGATGATCACGTCGAACTTATCCATGTTCCGGATGTTTTTCCAATTTCAGAATGATAAAATCTGTTTTAAATCCTTTTGGGAGTTTACGTTAAAGAACATCTTTCCTCCGGAATCGAACCGGTTGATAACATGATCAGGGATCATCCGTGTTTTTAATCCCTTGTAGAAGCCGGTGATCTTCAACTGATCTTGATCGATTAATCTTTTAATGGCGGGAAGACAGCGCTTCGAGTAGATGGCATGGAGGGGCTGCGGGCCGTCGGCAGGCTCAGGAACGACGATATCATAGCTCTCGCAATTTTCGATCATGTATTCTATGAAAGATTTATTCAGGAAAGGCATGTCGCAGGCTGTTACGAAAGCATGATCACAGGAGGCATAGAAAAGACCGGTGTAGATCCCTCCCAGAGCTCCCTTGCCTTTTATGATGTCAGTGGCGATGGTGCAATCCTGATCGAGGTAGTCAAGAGGGCTGTTGGTGACAAGGATCGTCTCCCGGAAAATTTCTCTGAACGTCCCGATGATCCTGTCGATCAGCCGCTCCCCTCCAACCTGCAGAAGGGCTTTATTTGTGCCCATTCGGGTGCTTTTACCGCCGGATAGAATAATGCCGGTCATGGACGTTTCACACTCGGATATAGATAACTCTTGATTATATCCACGTTTAATATCCTCCTGTGTGGTTGAAATACTTTCCCCGGTTGCAGGCGTCAGGGAAATTTCTACTTTACCACCGTTATGAAAGCAAGATTTTTTTGTGGTAATCCGAAAAAGGAATGTGTAGATTTGTCTTGATAAAATATTGGCGGAGTTATAGGAAATACCTTCGTAAATGAAACCGGAGGCGTGGAATGTACTGGGAAAAAGATATTGAGACGATGGGTCGCGAAAAGCTCGCAGCCATCCAGCTTGAGAAGCTTAAGGAAACCCTGAAAAAGGCGAAGCGGTCCGTCTATTATGAGAAATTGTTTCAGAAAATCGGACTGAATGCCGATCGGGTGACCGGGCTCGATATGATCCAGGAGATCCCGTTTACAACAAAGGAGGATCTGCGGGAACATTGGCCGTACGGCTTTGTGGCTGTGTCGAAGGATGAGTTGATCAGGATGCATTCATCTTCTGGAACGACGGGAAGGGCCACCGTGATTTTTCATACAGCCGGAGATATAGAGAAGTGGACGAATCTTGTGGCGCGGTCCATGTACATGGCGGGCATGAGAAAGGGAGACGTTTTTCAGAATATGATGAGTTACGGTCTCTTCACGGGGGGGCTTGGTTTCCATTATGCAGCTGAAAAGGTAGGCGCCCTTGTCATACCGGCCGGTGCGGGCAACAGTAAAAGACAGATACAACTGATGCTCGACTTTGAAACAACGGTCATCCATATTATTCCCAGTTATGCCCTTCATCTGTCGACGGTTTTTGAAGAAATGGCGGTTGATCCCCGTAAAGATACAAAACTCAGGATAGCTTTCCTTGGAGCGGAACCGCATTCGGAAAAAATGAGAGGAAAAATTGAAGACATATACGGATTCAAGGGGTTTAATTCTTATGGTCTTTCAGAAATGAACGGACCCGGCGTATCCTTCGAATGTACATATCAGAATGGCATGCATATCTGGGAAGACCAGTTTTTAGTCGAAATCATCAACCCGAAAACACTCAAAAGGCTTCCTGACGGCGAGGAAGGGGAACTCGTTTTAACCACGCTGGCGAGAGAAGGGATGCCCATCATCAGATACCGCACCAAGGACCTGACACGCATTCTTCCCGGACCCTGTGAATGCGGTCGAACGCACCGCAGAATCGAGAGAATCAAGGGTAGAACGGATGACATGATGATCCTCAAGGGAGTCAATATCTTTCCTATCCAGATCGAAAAAAAACTAATGGGCATACCCGGTGTGGGGACCAATTTTCAGATCATTCTGGAAAGGGAAGGGTATAATGATTATTTGACCGTCAAGGTGGAGGTACAGAAGGAATTCTTTGCCGGTGATTTGAAGCAGCTCGAAGGGCTGAGACACAGAATTGTGGAAGAACTGAAATCCGATATCCTGATCACCCCGAAGGTCAGTCTTGTGGAACCGGGAAGCCTGCCCAAAAGTGAGGGAAAAGCGGTCAGGGTCATAGACAACAGAAAGGAATAACAGCCATGATTGCTTATCAATTATCAGTTTTCGCGGAAAACAAGCCCGGCAGGCTGGCAGCGGTTACCGGGATTCTCGCAAGGGAAAAGATCAACATCAGGGCGACGACCATAGCCACATCCGATACATTCGGGGTTATCAATCTTATCGTGGACGATCCGAAGCGGGCGCAAGCCGCCCTCTCCGGGGCGGGCATGACGGCAAATCTGCGGGAAGTTCTGGCCATTCTCATTGAGGATAAACCGGGTGGGCTGGACAAGCTGATGCAAATGCTTGCCAGGGAAGATGTCAATATCAATAACGCCTATGGATTCGTTCTTGAGAGCCGCGAGAAAGCGGTGTTTGTCGTGGATGTGGATCAGATCGAAAAAGCCCGGGAAATCATCGAAAACGCCGGGTTTAAGACCCTCGATGCAGACGCCCTGGCTGCCGTCGAGCCTTTTCATTATATGAAATATTAGAGGATTGAGGAGGGAACAAATGGCTCACAAGGATGCGGGAAATTACAGCGCGAAGCACTCCGACAGCAGGTTGAATAAGGAGGTTGCTCGGGCGGTTGAAAGTAAAACGGTCGGCGGGGAGATAACCTGTGCAGAGGCGAGCCGTATTGCCGGTGAATTACACATACACATGGGAGATGTCGGTGTAGCCATAGATCTCCTGGAGATCCGCATCACGAAATGCCAGATCGGGCTTTTCGGGTATGGCGATAAAAAGACGGGGATCGAACCTGCGAAAACCGTTTCCTCCGAGTTGGAGAAAGCCGTCAGGGATGCTCTGGTGAATGGACGTCTTCCCTGTGCGGCATCCTGGGAGATCGCTGAAAGATACGGCATACCTAAAATGACGGTGTCATCGGCCTGTGAAGCACTGAAGATAAAAGTCAAACCATGCCAGCTCGGCGCCTTTTGAGGGGATATTCGATAACCCGGATATCCCTCCTTTTTCCCGTATTGCCGTTAAAAATTATCCTCCGGATTTCATTTGGATAAAACTGCCGGGATAGGTCTCGGGTATTTTTGTTTTCCTCATATATTTGGAAGCATCTTCCTGACTCGAAAAATTACCCAGCAATATTCTGTGCCAGACACCGCGTTCCCGGATATTGACTGTTTCCATCTGAACATCAGGCCGTTTCTTTTTCACGGCTCCCGCAAATGTTAGGGCGTCAGTTTTTTCTTTTTCGGGGAAAGCCTTTATTTGAATTGCGTATCTGGTTTCACTTTTGGTTTTTGACGGCGCAGCCGCAACCGGTGAATCCCCCCTTTCGACATTTATTTTAGTCATCTCGGGAGGCGTTACTGTGGCCGATCGATCCTCGCGATTTATGGGTACAGGTTCCTTGAGCACAGCGGAAAAGGGAGGCTGCATCCATCCGGTTCCGTCACAATAGGCTGTCTCTCCCGTAAATCTGTTAATCCTGAGGGGATAGACTTTCCCGTCGAAATTGAAGGCATCGTAATGGTACATCGTGGGCCAGAGAAATGTGGCGATCAGGACAAGGACAATGACGGAGAAAATCAATCCTGAGAGAATTTTGAAGAAAGGCCCGAAGTGCCTTTCTTTTCCTCGCAGGTACCGTTTTCCCGTTGTATCGGATACTTTCCCTTCATCAGGCGCCTTCGTTTCTGTTTTCACCGGCTCTTCAGGATAAGAAATATCTCCCCCCTGGTCGGGACTTGCGACCTTCCGGTAGAGGGTGTCCAACTCCTGTTCGAGGTCAGCATCTCCGGTTTCTTCATTTCCCGTAGCCTGACTTTTTTCGGCAGCTGTTTCGGACAACGTTACTTTCCTTCCGCGATGTGTTTGATAAATCCATTTACGATGATGTTTTCGTCAACCTGGAGATACCGCGCATACGATTTCAGAATACCCTTCATATAGACCATGGGCAGAAAAAATTCATGCGCCTCTTCTTCAATGGCCCTAAGCATCGCCATTCTCACGTTTGTCTTTGCGGCAATTTCTTCCAAGGTAATTTCCAGCTCCGTTCTTATCCGTTTCAAATCCGTTCCCGCGAGGGTTTCCTGAGCCAGGATTTTTTGAATCACTGGTTTTTCTGATGCGCAGCTTCTAAGGTCCTCCGTCCGTTTGGTGGATCCCAGTATATATAATTGGGTTTTTTTGAAATCATATATGGGAACCGGTTCTTTCGTTTTGTCGCAGTATTGCTTTCCTTCTTCCACTAAACCGAGTTCGATCAGCTTGCGATCATACGCCTCCCTGAGTTCGGGATTGATGACCGTCAGGTACGCCTCCTCCAGAAGGGACAGAATCTCGTTTCTTTCCTCTTGTGAGAAGAAGGAATAGCTGGCAATGGATTCGTCCTGATAAAGATCAAAGATTGTTTTGTAAGCGCGGCGGATTTCCAACGGCGATGCGTTGGGAGAGACCTCCAGCAATTCGTAATAATTCTGCTCCCGGTAGGGTTTCATATGTCCGTGGCGTCCCTAATCGACGGCATCCTGCAGGATGGGGTGAACATCATGTATTGACAGAAGACTCTTGCAACATTCCCTCAGATCAAGGGTGGTCTGGGTATAGGGGTAAAGATCGAGAAACGGAATCTTTTTGCAGACTGAATTGTGAACCCGGTCGTCAAAACTGATGTTTCCGGTAAAATACATCTTCAGGGCAAGATGTCTCTCGATGATTTTACAGATCAATCCCCCGGTATTCGGGTTATCATGCTTTCTTAATTGATTGAGGGTCAGCTTGAAATTCAGGGTCGAGAGCGCTTTTTCCAACATGCCGCCCTTTTCCGGATCCACTTCCTTCATGATGTGAAGAAGAACGTCAGGATTGCTTATGGTGGCGCTGCTGTTCTGTCTTTCTGCTTCTTCAGCCAATATCCGGAAATCATAAGTCTTGAGCACCTGACGGATTTTACGTAAATAAACGGAGCGGATGAGACGGTAGATATTTTCGATCGAGGTCGGTTCGGGCGTTGTTACAAAGATTCCTGAATTTGAGATCATAAAAAAATCGATGGTGTTAAAAGATGTTCCCGCGCCGAGATCCAGCAGGATGTATTCGTAAGGAAGCTTTGCGATGTTCCTCAGGAGTTTCATTTTCTGCTCATGGGCAAGATTGGCGATATCCAGATTGCTCATGGCGCCGCTTATGAAATAGAGGTTTGGAATGGGTGTCGGCGTCACGGTTTCTTCAAGCGTAACAACCTTCTTGTTGACAAAATCCGAAATGCTCTTTTCAGGGTGGGGAATGCCAATGATGGTATGGAGATTTGCGGCCCCGAGGTCTACATCAATCAACAGGGTCTGATAACCCTGCTTTGCAAGCAGAATCCCGAGATTGCCGGTAAGAAAACTTTTCCCGGAACCTCCCTTCCCGCCACCGATGGACCATATGTGCGACATAGCGATTGCCGATTCCCAATTCTGACCGATCATAAAAAAAGGCTGTCAGAAAATTGCAGGACCGTTTTCTGAAAAGATTAACAAAAACAACCAGTCAGACAAGTACGGTATCTTTTGACGATCAGTAACCGACCTCTAAAAAAAACATAAAGGGCATTAGAAATTATGAAAAACATATGGATAAAATCGCATGTCTATAAAACGGCCCGTATTTTCTACAATAAAAATAACCATTTGTCAAACAGTTGTTCATGCCCTCACATGCCGGAAATGGGGCGTATAGATGATCTCTCCATGCATCCGCCATATGCCTGCATATTATCCGTTTTGTTCTTCATATCGGGCAAGCACAAAGAGCATATCTGCTAACCTGTTGAGATATTTGTTTATTTCCGCATTATGGATGACACCGTCATTTTTCAGCCTCGCTGCTTTCCTCTCGGCTCTTCTGATGATGGTTCTGCCCACGTCAATCTGTGCCGAAACGGACGTTTCGCCGGGATAGATGAATTCGTTTTTCAGTTGGATATCTTTCTGCAGATTATCAATGACCGCCTCCAGAAGGTGAATGTCTGCGTCCGAGATCCTCCGGGCAAGTTTTTGAATATCTTCCGGCAGGGTCGATAATTCGGCTCCCATGATGAGGAGGTCCTTCTGTACGCCAAGAATGATGTCTTTGATCTTTGCGTTTTTTGTCATCGCTCTGGCTACTCCAAGAGCAGAACTTGCCTCGTCCAGAGTTCCATACGTGTCGGGCCTTGCGTCGTATTTTGGAACTCTCTGGCCTCCCAGCAGGCTTGTTTCTCCCCCGTCGCCTTTCGTGGAAAATTTCATCCCTTTCTCCTTTCGATGTATCTCGTGACAATTTTCATGATGGTATCGGTATTTCGCCGGGCATTTTGCAATATTTCTTCAAGTGTCAACTCCCTTTCGACAAGACCATGCCCGTAATTGTCCACAGAACATAAAGCCGCATAATCGAGCCCCAGTTCCTGAGCAATGACTGCCTCGCTGGCCATGGTCATCCCGACAAGATCGGCAAATCGGGACATCATCCGGATTTCAGCTTTTGTTTCAAACCGGGGGCCTGTTGTCTGCCAGTATACCCCTCCATCGATGACATTTATCCCGCAATCGCGAGCGGCATCGAGCCATCGCTTCCGTACGTCATGACTGAGTATTGGTGTAATGTGCACGGCTTTTCCGTGAATAGCGGTTGGAGTTCCTGATAGAACCAGAAAATCGTCAGGTATGACGATTATGCCGGGTCTTAACTTCTTTTTCAGAGATCCCGTGGAATTGACTCCCATGACTTCTTTGATCCCGAGATCTTTCAATGCTTTCAGGTTGGCCTGATGATTGATCAGATGGGGTAGAATATGATGGCGGGAATCTTTACCATGTCTCGGGATGAAGACGATGGTATCGGAGAGGTAGACAAGGGCTTTACCAAATTCGGTTTCCAGTTCCCTTTCCGTGAGGTTTTTGAAGATTTCATTCCCGTTAAGAGGAATGGTGCCTGAGATAATGCCCAGCAAGGGTTCCATGTGATTGTCCATTCGTGGCAGTTATTGTAAAAATACTTATACCAGATTTGCTATGGTCTGTCAAAAGCAGGATGCTCCTTGATGCTCCTTAATTTACGTTTGACATAATTTGAGAGAGTATGTAATAGTGACCGCAATTCATGAAAGGAGGCTGATATATGGCTCACGAAGAATCTCTCATCCATCTGACGGACGGAAGCTTTGACCAGGAGGTCCTCAAGGCTGAAAAGCCCGTCCTGGTTGATTTCTGGGCGCCCTGGTGCGGTCCATGCAGGGTGGTTGGCCCGATCGTTGAGGAACTTGCCGAGGCATATAAAGATCAGGTGAAAATTGCCAAGCTCAATATAGATGACAATCCCAACACTGCGAAGGCCTATGGTGTAATGAGCATTCCGACGCTTGCCCTGTTCAAGGGAGGCGATATGATAGAGAAAATTATCGGCCTTGTTCCCAGGGAGCGTCTTGAAGCATTGATCAAAAAGGGTCTGTAATCGTCAACAGAAGGGCTAAACGGTGCGACATAAAAAAGTATTTTTATTACTTCTTGTATTTATATTTATTCTTTCCGGATGCGGTTGGTGGAAAGACTTCTGGAAACGTTCGGAAAGAACAAGAGCGACACCCGAAGGTCTCTACCAGCGGGGTATAGACTCCTATCAGGATGGCAGCTATAAGAAAGCCATTGAATCATTTCAAAGGCTGAGGGAAGAATACCCATTGCATCAACTGGCTATCCTCGCGGAACTGGGAATTGCCGATTCTCATTTCAGTGAGGAGGAATATGCGGAAGCGGAACTCGCCTATAACGATTTTATTAACCTCCATCCCACAAATGATAATCTTCCTTATACCATGTATCAGCTCGGCATGTGTCACTATAAACAGATGTTCGGTATCGACCGGGACCAGACGGAAACGAAGAAAGCAAGGAAAGAGTTTGAACGGTTGATTGCCCGGTTCCCGAGCAGTAAATTTTCTTTCATGGCGGAAAAAATGCTCAGGGAGTGTAAGCAACGGCTTGGTGAGCATGAATTCTATGTGGGACATTTTTATTTCAATATCAAGCAGTATAAAGCCGCACTGAGGCGGTTTGAATTGATCACGAAGGAGTATGCAAATTTAGGCCTTGATTACAAAGTCGGTTATTTTATCGGTGAGACGAAGAGGAGACTGGCCGAGGAAGAAGCCCGAAAAGATACCAAAAAAGATACGAAGGCAAAGAAATAAGTCAGCACTGCGCCGGCAGGACACGGCGCAGCATCATGATGTACGGTATAACAGCGTCAGGCTTCACCATCTTCCTTGCGCCGCGATGCTCGTTTATTGGCATCGAGCTCCATTTTTCGCAGGCGCATATGTTGCGGCGTGACTTCCACCAGTTCGTCTTCAGCGATAAATTCAATGGATTGATCGAGAGAGAGCGGGCGTGGCGGCCTTAAGGTCACGGTTGCTTCCGAGGTTGAACTCCTGATATTTGTCAGCTTCTTTTCTTTGGTGATATTCACCGTCATATCACCTGTACGATTGCGCTCACCAATGATCATGCCTCCGTACACCTCGCATCCCACCTCGACGAAAAGCTCCCCGCGATCTACCATGGCCAGGCTGGCATAGGGCGTTACCCTACCGCTTCTGTCGGACAGTAACGCCCCGCTTGCCCGTTGCGGGATCGGTCCGAACCATGATTCATAGTTTTCAAAGAGCGTATTCATCACCCCCGCCCCCTTTGTATCTGTCAGAAAATGACTGCGAAATCCGATGAGACCGCGGGAGGGAACAAGGAACTCCAGATTTACCCGTCCGCTTCCCTTATTGATCAGGTGAACCATGCGTCCTTTTCTCACCGCAAGCTTTTCCGTCACAATCCCGACGAATCCCTCCGGGATGTCGATAAAAACACGCTCCACGGGCTCCAGGGTTTTCCCCGATTCTTTTTTTGTGATGACCGTTGGTTTTGAAACCATCAATTCATAACCTTCCCGGCGCATGGTCTCTATCAAGACGGCCATCTGCAACGACCCGCGCCCGCAGACCTCGAAGGCGTCCTTACGTTCCAGAGGTTTCAGTTGCAGAGAGACGTTCCGGTAGCTTTCTCTTTCCAAACGTTCAAGAAGGTGGCGCGACGTCAGATATTTTCCTTCCCTGCCGGCCAAGGGACCGTTGTTGACGTAAAAAATCATGGCGACCGTCGGCTCGTCGACGTGTAAACGGGGCAGGGGAATGGGATTCTCCGACGATGTTATCGTATCGCCGATACTGATGGATTCGACACCTGCAATGGCGATGATATCGCCGGCCTCGACGATAGCCGTCTGCTTTTTTCCCAAACCGTGAAATGTGTAAAGGGCGGAGAATCTGACACCGGGGGTAATGACACTTTCTCTGCAATGGGCATAGGTCTGATTCATCTCAAACACCCCGTTGATCACCCGCCCGATACCGATCTGGCCTACGTAAGGGTCATAATCGAGATTTGTCACCATAAACTGGGGAACGTTTTTGTCGTCGGCGTCAGGGCCGGGTATGGTGGCACAGATGGCGTCAAAAAGGGGCTTCAGGTCTTCCGATGGGTCACCAAGTTTCTCATGAGCGATTCCCCGCTTGGCATTGGTGTAGAGGATGGGAAACTCGATCTGCCGTTCGTTTGCATCGAGATCGATAAAAAGATCGTAAATCTCATTGATGACTGCATCAATCCTGGCGTCGTCGCGGTCGATCTTGTTGATGACGACCACAATGGGCAATTGTCGGGCGAGGGCTTTCTTGACGACGAACCTGGTCTGGGGAAGTGGCCCTTCGCTGGCATCGACCAGCAGTATGGCCCCATCGACCATATTCAGGCTCCGTTCGACCTCGCCGCCGAAATCCGCATGTCCGGGCGTATCGACGATATTGATCTTGACGTTTCCGTACCGGATGGCCGTATTTTTCGCCGTGATGGTGATGCCCCGTTCCTTTTCGAGATCCATGGAATCCATCACCCGCTCTACGATTTCCTGATGCTCCCTGAAGGTGCCCGTTTGCTTGAGCATTGCGTCGATAAGGGTCGTTTTGCCATGATCAACGTGGGCAATGATCGCGATGTTTCTTATATTTTGCTTTCGCACGTTTCTTGTCTCTCCTTTTATGAGAACTTTATTGACTCAAGGGTCTTCCCGCCGCATTCCTCCGGGGACAGGGAGGTATTTCCGGACGGCTCATTGCGTCAACCAGTTTCTGATGGATCATGGACTCTGTCTCCCCGATAACGGACATTAAACAATGATCATACGTTAATCAAGGTAAAACTGCCGACTGCCTGAAAAGTCTGGTTTCCTGCGATCTGCCGTTTCCGCCTGCAACATTTTTATAGACATCTGCCGCGACAGAGTGTACGCTGCGCAACCACAGAAAATAGCTATCTATTGGTATGATTGAGAAGCACAAAGAGATAATTCTCATTATCGGCGGTTTTACCCTGATTCGCCTGCTCGTGTCCCCTACCTTCGGCCTCGGCGTTGACGAGGCCCATTATGTCCTCTATGCGAAAAATCTGGACTGGAGTTATGTGGATCATCCACCCCTGGTCGGATGGATTCATGCCCTGTTCTATTACACCATGGGCGCCGGAGAGTTTGCCGCCCGTCTTCCCGCCGTCATCATGTTTGCCCTTGTATCCTTTTTCTCTTACCGTTTTATACTGTCTTTTTCAGGTTCGAAACATGTTGCCGTCACGGGCGTCCTGGCCATCAACGGATCTTTTATACTGAATGCACTGAGCCTTATGCTTCTGCCCGATTGCATTCTCCTTCTTCTGATCTTTCCCATTATAGCATTAATACGAAAAATCGAATCCCGAGGACGCCCCGGAGATTTTCTCCTCCTCGGAATCTTCTTGGGGATAGCGGGTCTCGCCAAATATACGGCTATCCTTTTTGTCCCGCCGATCTTTATCTATTTCATCATGAAGAAGCGTTATGATCTCATCTTTTCGCCGTATATGATTGTCGCCGGAGTTCTGGCCATCCTCATTGTAACACCGGTTATCTACTGGAATATGCAGCATGATTTTATCAGTTTCCGCTATCAGGCGGGTCACGTCCTGGGTCCTTCCTCGATCAATCTGACGAGGCCTTTTGAATCTCTCGCCGCCCAGTTCGGAGCCTACAGCCCGTTTCTTTTTCTTATTGCCTTCTACGGTTTTATCAAGGGGCTCCGTAATCCCGATGACGGGATCCGTCTGGCCGTATTGTTCGGAGGCACCCTTTATGTCTTTTTCTTCTATTCTTCCTTCTATGAGACGGGGCTTCCCCACTGGACGAGCCTTTTTTACCTCCTCTTTATTCCCATCGGCGTCTTTTATTTGATGAATCCCGTCACACCGTTTAAACGGAAATTCATGAAGGTATCCCTGTGGTTCAGCCTTGTTCTGACGCTTTTCCTCTATGTGGAGTTGCCGGCAAAATTCTTCCATTTCCCCGACTACAAATCTCCCTTCCGCGATATCTATGGCTATGAAACCATTACGAAAGAGGCGGACAATGTTTTTAAAGCCAACAGCCACGCCAAAAAAGGCCTTGCTGTGAGCAACTGGACCATGGGAAGCCGGGTCATGTACTATGCCCTGCCATACCGTATGCCCGTTTTCGTCATCGATGACCGGAAAGACCAGTTTGACCTGTGGCAGACCGACCCGCCCGAAGGATATGACCTCCTGTTTCTCAACACATACTTTACGAATCTCGATCTGGAAAAAACCGTGATGTGCGATCAGGTGCGCCCGGTAAAAACCATCGATGTTTTATTGAACGGTGGAAAGGTGGATACCGTTGAGTATGTCTGGTGTATGAATTTCCGGGGTATGAAGAAATGAACAAACGGCAAAGACAGCATATCATCATTCTTGCAGTCTTCCTTATGGCTACGGTTATGAGTTATTTCTTTCTCGATATTCCCGTCGCCCGCTGGTGCCGCAGACTGGACCGGTCCGTTCTGGATATTGCCGAGATCGTCACAGCCTTCGGAGAATCAACAGTTTATCTGATCATGTCTTTTCTTCTCTTTTTATTCTTCAGGTTTTATCGAAAGAAAGAAATTTACGCCAACCGGTCCCTGTTTGTCTTTGCTTCCGTGGCCTTTTCGGGAATTTTTGTAAATCTTGTCAAATGGGTCGCCGGTCGCTACCGGCCAGTCATGCTTTTTGATCAGGAGTTTTACGGATTTGCTTTTTTACAGTCAGGCTACGAGGGGATGTCGTTTGCCTCCGGACATGCCGTCACGGCATTCTCCCTGGCCTTTTCCTTATCCATCCTGTTTCCGAAATGTCGCACGCTGTTTTTTGCGGCGGCCATCGCCATTGCGTTAAGCCGTGTCCTTCTTACGTCCCATTTCCTCGGCGACGTCATCTTCGGCGCCTACAT
>JBAWYD010000017.1:0-28036 GCA_037143735.1 Deltaproteobacteria bacterium | reverse complement strand
AGGATACTCTAATTGTATTGCCCTGATCTGTGCAATGTAAGGGGTTCAGTCCATACCATCCCTCTTTGACGTTACATCTTTAACTTTATAATCATCAATAGCTGATCGTATTTTATTCAAATAATCAGTTGTGAAAAATTTGTTATTATTCTCAATATGTTGACAGAGTGATTCAATTAGTTTTTTCTTTTCTTCTAATTCCTCTATTTCCTTGTCTTTTTTCAAGGCCTGTAGTTGGGCCTTTTGTTCTTCAAGTTTCTTGCGTCTGTCTTTGTCAGTAACGCTAAAAGGCAAGTGCTTTTTCAGTTCATCGATTTTTGTGTTTGCCGTAACTTTAGATAAAAGTGCTTTTATTTCCGACTCACCATCAAAGAATGAAGCATAATCCATTGAAATATTTTTCGCGTTAATATCTTGATTTATTTTTTCCTCTACCCGTCTAAACACCTCTGTTAATTCTGCAAAAAAATTAAGTCCAGCTGGTCGAAATTCAAATTCGTTTTTATTATTTAGATGTACAGGTATGCTTTTGGAATCAAACACTGAAAACTGATGAAACTCGGCATTAGAAGATTTGTCCGGGAAAGTAAGTGGATAATCAGCTTCTCCCGAGACAAAAACAAATTCTGCCTTGGGGCTTTTATGCCCGCTGTCAATATGAACATTCGGAATTATGGGTTCGTCTGTTCTGTTAAAAAAAGCTTTCTTAAGCATTCTGACGTAACCTGATTTTCCAGATCCATTCACACCATAAATTACTGTGAAGTTTGGACTGAATTCTATTATTTGATTTTCGACAAGGGCATTTACACCTTCAACGCTGTGGAGTTTTGATAGACGAAGATCCATCTTATAGGAGGTGAGTTGTTCACCAATATAGTCAATATTGAGTTCGGGTCTTGCGGTCTTTGTTCTCAGCCCCGCGTCTTCAAGAAGATATGAATATGAAGTATCAATGTTATCGTCGGAAATAGTTTCTGAGGACAATAACTTCTTGGATAGAGATTTAGCCCAATAGGGAAGTGCGTTGGCAAATAAGTTGATCTCCGATTCAAGAGTTACTGTCTTCACAGTCGTTTTTGTTTCTACCATATTGCTCTCCTTAAACCGTTTATAGCCTTATAGAAATAGTATATAAGAATCGCATAGTATTAATCAGGGAGAAAAAGGAATGATCATGTCTGTTTCTCAGTGGTCGTTCGATTCAGTAGTCAACTGACAATCCTGAATTCGGTTTTAGGAGATCGCACTTGAGCGAGCGGTCTTTGCTTCGCAATTCCTGAAGTAGACCGGTGGCATTACGCTCCGTGCTTTCCAATGCTTTTGACTCGGGACGCGGCTCACTACGATGTCTGGCTCTATACACACGGACGCTGCTCTTGTCATCTTCTATTGCTCTGCGACAGATAGCTACCATGTAGAACCGGTTGAATTGGCCTTCGGCCATCGTCTCTGCGGCGGTGTCTGGAACATGCGCAACTGTGTATCCACCTTTAGGCTTTGCACGAGTTTCAAGGTGTTTCATTGCTCCTGCTGTCTCAATCTGGTAAGCAAGCCAGTGTTCGTCATGTTCTGTTGCCGCGGTTCGCAGCCAATTTGCCCAGCTCTGACGTCCCGCTTCATTGAATCTCGTACTGTAGTAAAGTTCGTTCGTTTGCTTTGCCTTGTCTATCTCTTCAACCATCAACGCACGTGACCGAGCATCGAGCTTCGTGAAATTAAACTTCTGATCCATGACATTATCCTTTCTCTTTCTGGTCCTTGTGATGAACCATTTTTGATGTAATGCAGTTCAGGGTTAAAAAACGATCCCGTTTGTTTCCCTACAATCATCCCACGATTTTCATATAAAATCAGGACCTCCTATTCACCCCCACAACCACCCATTTTTGCCATGACATTATAACGCTGGTAATCATAATGATAAAATAATCATAGGCTCCTCGCAGTGTTTCCGTTTCGTTCCGTCCAAATATACTCCCACCCCGGAAAATAAGCGTTCATTAGGCTCTTGAAGAGTTTGCCGTGATTGGGCACCTGGAGGTGGAGGAGTTCGTGGACGATGACATAGTCCTGAAAGGTTTTCGGCTCACGAAGAAGATCGGCACTGAAACAGACCCGGCCTTTGCCTGAGCATGAGGCCCACTTTTGGGTCATCCGCTGTATGTGAATCTGCTTCGGCCTTACCTTCATAATGGCAGCCCAACGGGTAATTTCGGCTTTGAACTGTTCTTTCGTTTGCAGGTTTACCACTTTGCCTGTTGACGTGTCCATCATTTGCGGTCCAGTCTCAAAAGCTTTTCAACAATGCCCAACATCAAATCCTTGCCGACGACGGGGAGCATCAGCTTGTACAGTTCCGCTTTGAGCTGTCGCAGTTCCGCAACGTTGTCCTTAAAATTCGGGAAGCGGAGAAAGGCGTTATTGACAATAGGGGCAAGGCCTTCAGGCCACTTCACGTTCTCCTGTTTAAGGAGCCAGTAAATCGTGAACGTGTTGATGTCGAAACCCGTCTTTTCCTGCTCCCGCCGGGCTTCGAGAACCTCCCTGATCAGCGCCTCCACTTTTTCCATCGCCTCCAGCGCCGTCACCTGACGGTCATCGAAAGCCTCCTGAATGGCTTCCGCCCGTTCTCCAATGGGTTTCAAATAGGGACTGTCGTCGCCTTCATCCACCGTCGTCTTGATGATGCTGTTGATGAGATTTATCACCTTTGAGTTGCTCGATGATTTGCTGTCTTTCAGCACCCTCAGGATCGTCTCGTCAATCTTGATTGCCGGCGTTGTGGATTCCAGACCGAAGGTCGCCGCCTTTTCCCTGACCAATTGTTCCGTCTTTTTGGCGATGTCGCCGTAAAATCCTGATTTTTTTCGGAAGGCATTGCGGACGATCTGGTAAAGGATCGAGAGGAGGCCAAAGTCTTCGACATAATCCCGAAGATCGGGGGAGGGAGACAGTATCTCGTACAGCGTTTCCAGTTCTTTGAAAAGCTTATAAAATTCCTCCCTCTTGCCCTGATCTACAAAAGCGTCTATGGCTCTTTCCACCATTTTGTCATCGACTTTGCCTCGGGTAAGTTCGAGGTATGGACGGGCTTGTCCCTTCATCAATTCAATAAAGCGCGCCAACAGAACATCCAGATTGTTGATCACCCCGCTGACGACGTCGGAATCGAAGGCCAGCGCTTTTTCCAGCTTCTCGAAGATGCCTACGAAATCAACCACCAAGCCGCAGGGTTTCTTGATATCCCCTTCTTCCTCATAGGGCCGGTTGACGCGGGCGATGGCCTGAAGCAGGACATGGTCGCGCATGGGTTTGTCCAGATACATGCAATAAAGAATGGGGGCGTCAAATCCGGTGAGGAGCTTATCCGTGACGATGAAGATCTTCGGCAGGGCATCGGGCTTTGGAAACAGCTTTCTGGCCTTCCTCTCCTCTTCCGCCGCCTGCTGGTATTTGTGGACCAAGGGATATTTTTCACTGTCATTGTGGGCGGCCGTATAAATGGCCGTTGAATATTCCGGCTGCAGGAGCTTGTCGAGGGCTACTTTGTAAAGGGCGCAGGCTTCGCGATCCACGCCGACCACAAAGGCTTTGTAGCCAAGGGGCTCAACATTTTCACGAAAGTGCTTGGCAATGAAGGCCGCCACCTTCTCCACACGGTCTGCCGACTTGAGAAAGGTCTTGAGCTTTACCGCCCGGTTGAGGATCTTATTCAACTCCTCGACATCGCTGACGCCTTCCGCCTCGACAAGGTTCAGAAATTCCTTTTCCAGTTCCTCCCTGGGTACGCGAATTTCATTGGGGGCCAGCATATAGTTGAGGGGAAGCGTCGTGCCGTCCTCGATGGATTCAGCAACGGAATATTTATCCAGATAGCCTTTGTCGTCTTCTTTTCCAAAGATTTTAAAGGTGCCCTTGCCGTAGGCCGTTTTGTCGATGGGCGTGCCCGTAAACCCGATCAGGGTCGCCTGCGGCAGGGCGGCGAGCAGGTAGTTGCCCAGATCTCCCCCGACAGACCGGTGCGCCTCATCGAGCATGACGATGACATTGGCGCGGGTACAGATGTCCTTGGGAATCCCGTCAAACTTGTGGATCATCGAAACAATCAGCCCCCGGAAGTCCGCCTTGAGGAGTTGCCGCAGGCGAACCTTGCTGGTGGCCTGTTCGATACTGATATCATGGGATTGCATCTCGCCGAGAATCCGTTCTACCCATCCGGAAAGCTGGCCTTCCAGCTCATTGCGGTCGATCATCAGGATAACCGTCGCCTTCCCGAAGACCTCCTTGTTTTCCAGAATCTGCTCAGCCGCCGTGATCATCGTGAAGGTCTTGCCCGATCCCTGGGTATGCCATATCAGGCCTGTCTTTTTGCTCTCGTCGGCGCAGCGCTGAACGATTTTTTCGATCGCCCTGGTCTGGTGCTGACGGAGGATCGTTTTCTGGAGCTCGTCATCTTTGACATAGAACAAAATCCATTCCCTCAACATCTTAAGGAAACGATCCTGATCAAAGAAACGCTTCACTTTCTTTTCATAATTTCCCTTTTCCTCGTCCTTCCAGTTGAAGATATTTTTCCGGCTGAGATTCCAGGTGGGGCCATAGAAAAAATCAACCAGATGGGTCATGTCGAAGACCTGCGGGGCCGTCAGCATTTCCGGTGTCTCCCTGTGATAACGCCGGATCTGGATGAGAGCATCTTCCATGCCGCTGGCCTTTTTTGCGCTCTTGGTTTCCACGATGGCCACGGGAATCCCGTTGATGAGAAACATGATATCCGCCCGGTTTGTCACCCGGCCGTTTGTGTGCTGCCATTCTTCAGTGACCTGAAACAGGTTCCGTCCGGCGCATGTAAAATCAACAACCGTCACGTTGCGGCGCCGCTTTTCGTTTTCATCGTAAATGGCCTGTTCCCCCCGGAGCCAGGACAAGATTTCCGCATTCCCTTCGATATTGTTCCGGACGGCTTCCATGCGGTGAATGATGTCTTCCACGTTTTCCCGGCTCACCAATCCCGGATTCAGTTCCAGCAATTTTTCTTCAAGAACCCGATAGAACAGCAATCCGCTTTCCCCTTTTCTCAGAGAAAGGGCTTCCTCCTGTGGGACGACTTTCCAGCCGATTTCATCTGCATATTTGATGATCGGGTCTTGGACGGTCGGTTTTTCGGTGCCTATGGTCGGCGTCATGATTTCGTCCTTCTTATATTTTGTTCCTTCAAATCCTTGCTATTCATTTTCAGCACCTTGCTTCTCAGCAAAATTTCCAACCGTTGCAAATTTTGCAACAATTGAACTATCCGGAATTTCCGGACAACTGGAATATCTTTAAATATACGTTTTGTATCTTCTGTGACTTATTGCGTTATTAATGTCCTTGGTTCGATAGATGACGATTTCACCTCTGGGTTTTTCTTTCATGCGCTCACCTCCGATATATCGATATCCAAATCCTTCACTCGAATCTCGCCCATCATCAGCTTGTTCAGCATGGTTTTGAAAAGGTCTTGCAGGGCGGATTTTTTAGCTTCGTGAAGATCAATCTTCTGGTCTATGGTCTTCAAGATATGGGCTATTTCTTTTTGTTCTACAATCGGGACGACAGATATCAATACGGCATGTACAAGGTTTCTATTCAAAGTGGGAACGCTCACCCCTGCCGCGTGTTGACCGAAGTTAAATGATTGGAAAAAATAATGAACATACAAAGGATCATTTCCGTGAAAATCTTCAACATATAACCCTGTGTTCAGTGGCCAATAATCATCCGCCACATAATAGGAAATGCCTATCGTACCACTACGACCCGTTACCACGCCCGGCCCCTTAACTTTAGATTGATCGTGATAACCGACAACGCCATTTGACCCAACAATAGGAACTGAACCGCTGGTACGATCTTGGATAGGTAAATCGTAACCTCTATGTAATATTGCAAATTCTTCAAATCTCTGTACAGACCAACTCACCGGTATTGGCCCGATTTCCGTCTCTTTCTTTTTTTCTCCTCGTAGGCCTTGAGTAAAGACATGGTTAAGGGTTGAATTTTTCAGTTCCCGCGTCTTCTCGATGAGGGATTCCTGAATCTCGATTGCTTGTTGAATTTTGGAAAGAATTGTGGCGATTTTCTGCTGCTCTTTTTTAGATGGTAATGGGAAACGGATGTCAGAAAGGGTTGAACTATTTACCCCGCCTTTTAAGTTATTTTTCTTATTCGCGTTTACTTGGGTCCAATATCCGTCTGAATTAAAAAAGTAATACAAATAATCTGGGATGACATTGCTCAACGGCCTTAATCTTATTAAGTAAGAAGCAAAAACAGCTTGTGGTGGGTTTTTGACGATGTAGCTCTTCCCTGTAGTGGCACCAATTCGAGCAAAGAGAATATCATTCTCCTTTAATTCATATTTCGGGAATATATTTTCCGGGCACCGACAATATGGAACAGTATCCCAATTCACTCCATTCTCAGCAATGTCAGTAATCCTAAAGAATTTTGGACCAACTTCATCAGCGACAGCGCTTTCGGTAAATCCATATTCTGGCTTTTGACAACATGCTCCGACATTTGTAGTATTCCAACCTGCTGGCAGTGGATTATCATCGTTCATAGGCTTTTCCCATCAAACTCTCCTTGCTGGTTCAGGATTGTAGCCTGAACCACGTGTTAATTGTGTATAACTCTTTTGTTTCCACTCTATGTTGATATCTTCTTTATGCCTCATTGTGCTTCCCAATGGCCACCTTTATTAGGACCTACACGCTTCAATAGCCCGTCTTTTTTCAATTTGCGCAAATTCCAGTCAATGCCTTTAATTGTCAAATTCAGTTGTTTTGCCAATTCATCTCTGGTTATTGATGGTTTCTCTTTTATTAAGTATAGAATTGATTCCCCAGTTTTTACCCTAGTTTTTACCCCAGTTTCTACCCTAGTTTTTACCCCAGTTTTCTGGGTGGTCTTGAACACTGTCACCCTGACCCCCACGGCAATTTCCTCAAATTTTGGATGCGGCAGATTGTACGCGAGGCAGGAATTTATAATCCGTTCTATTCCGGAGCCGTATTGTTCAATTTCGTTGGCTTCTTTGAAAATCCTGGCAATCTGTTTGTTTCTTGCCACGGAAAGGTAATCCCCTTGTAGCAGACGCTCTACAGTGACGCCCGGCATCAGCTTCCCCGGGTTATAGAATGCAATCCGGTCCGGGAATATCTTGATGATGGAATTTGAAGGTGAGCGATAATCCCGATGAACAATCATGTTGATGACGATTTCCCGGAGGGCGTCGAGGGGATAGTCCCACCGATCTTCCCGTTCCGGTTTTCCGGTGATAATGAATTCCTTGTTGATGTGCTTGGTGATAAATGTAAGGACATCGTCAATCTCCTGAAAAAGGTCGCCTGAGATGACGACACCGTCCTTAATGATCGTTTCCGATTGAAACAATCCGGCATTAATATCGGTGAAAAGGTATTCCTCCTTATTAAAGAGCAAATAGCAGCCGAAGGTAATGCCGCCATCCCGCAGGAGGTTATGTTTTTTCAGGACGGTTATGGGATCGTCTTTAATCGGGTTTCTCCGGTTCCGATTTGCCCGGTCTATGAACTGTCCGACCTTTTCCAGGGAAATATGATCAAGCGTATGCTCACGATCAAGGTAATAGTCCCAACTGGTATTAAGTGTTTGCAGATGCTGATTGGCAACCTCATCAGTGGTCATCAGGTGATTGGAATTTTTACGCCTAAGATAGTATCTCCCCCGAAAGGCAACAGGCTTAACCGGGTACTCGGGAACTTTAAAACATGCGACCGACTTGCCGCCTGCGTTTTCGATTTCGACGGTCGGCACAATAGCAGAGTCCGTCTTTGTTTTGATTTCATTCAGCCATTGCGGAATGATTTTTTGGGAGACAGAAATTCCCTTCACGGTTCCATCATCAGCAATGCCCACAAAAACCGATCCACCGGAAGCATTCGCAAAAGCAGTGAGAGTTTCGATCACGGCATCATTGAATGATTCCTTGAACTCAACTGTTTCAGATTCTCCTGAGCGGATGATTGCATCAAGATTCATTTCCTAAACCCCATTTTTCTTAAAATCCCCTGTAAATCCGCATTTGTTTCATCTGCTTTCTTTTCCAGCCCCGCAAGTTCATCCAAAATATCCGGTATCGCCCGATAGGTTTCTCCTTCATTTATATCTACATATCTCGAAGGCGACAGGTTAAAATCGTTTTCCGCTGCCTCCGCCGTCGTGATGACTTTGACGAACTTCTCGACATCTTCCCCTTTGATGAAGGCATTGGCGATCTTGCGGATGTTTTCATCGGGGATATAGTTTTTGGGTCTGCCTTTCTTGAATTCGCGGCCGGCGTTGACCAGGATGATCCTCCCCTGCCGTGCCATTGATTTCGCCTTGTTGAAGAAGATGATGATTCCGGCTGCGGTGGTGTTGTAGAAAAGGTTGTCGGGTAGGAGGATGACACCTTCAATCCAGTCGCGCTCGACAAACCACTGGCGGATTTTCTTTTCCCGGTCTTCGCTCTTGCTGCCGCTGCCCCGCGTAACGGCCCCCGTGTCGAGGACGATGGCGGCACGGCCGTGAGTGCTCAACGAAGCTGCGGCATGCTGAAGCCAGGCCCAGTCGGCCTTGCCGGTAGTAACGCCGCCCTGGGGTTCAAAACGATCAAAGGGATCGTTTTCGTAAACGGCCGGATCGAAGGGCTGGTTCCACATGGGATTGGCTACGACGATATCGAATTTCTTCAGGCTGGAATCGGAGTCTTTAAATTTCGGATTGGTCATGGAGTTGCCGCGGACGATCTCGCCTTCCATGTCATGGACCACCATGTTCATCCGGGCGATGGCGTAACTGGACCCCGTCAGTTCCTGCCCATAGAGCTTCAGAGGCCGCTGAATCTTGATTTCCCGTTCCTGGAGAGCCAATTCGCACTTGATGAGCAATCCGGCAGAGCCGCAGGCGAAATCGTAAACTTCTTCACCCTGGCGGGGGCGCAGGATATAGGCCATCAGCCATCCCACTTCCGTAGGCGTGAAGAACTCGCCGGCGCTCTGGCCCTGGCTTTCGGCAAATTTTCTCAGGAGATATTCATAGGCGCGGCCCAGGAAATCAGGCTCTACATCATACAGCCCTAATCGGTAGCGGGGATCGGACAGGGTCTCAATCACGCCGGAGAGCGCCGTGTCGCTGATCTCCCGTTCCCCGCTGCGGGTCTCATTGTAATCCACGATGTCGATGACGCCGGTCAGGGAGGGGTTGGCCTTGGCGATGACGCGGACGGTCATGGTGAGCTGTTCGCCCAGTGTTTTGGGCTTGCGGTCTTCAGGCCAGTCGAACTTTTCCCGGCCGCTGACCACCGGCCAGCGCGCCTCGGCAGGAATATAAAACCGGACCAGTTGATGATCGGCTTCGATGATGGTTAGCGCCGTTTCTTTGTCGCCATAGGTTTCGGCCAGCCGCTCAATTTCATCTTCAAAGACGTCGGACAGGCGTTTGATAAAAACAAGGGGCAGAATATAATCCTTGAACTTCGGCGCGTCCTTTTCACCGCGGATGGAACAGGCAGCGTTCCAAAGCATCTGCTCCATGGATTTTGTGCTGAGGACGTCGTCCTTGGATAATTTCCGGCGGCGCTTATGCTGATTGCCCCCAATGTCTCCGGCATTCTCCAGAACGTCCCGATCAAGGCCAGACTCTTCTATCAGCTTCAGTATAGCGTCCCTGGCTTTGCCCCTGGGCGTGATTTTCTCGTTTTCCCAGCGGTTTACCGTGGCGAAGGAGACGCCCAGTTTTGCCGCCAATTCTTCCTGGCTGAGGTTCAGTTGATTCCTGAGTTCTTTGACGACCCTGCTTATATCTTTGCTATCCAGCATGACAACCTCCAATGGTTGATCGCTATGCTATAGCATTATGACGTATAAGTCAAGGAATTTTTGTCAAGAATAAAGGGGCCGACAACTTCCCATACAAACAAACCCCTTGACAGCAAAAGACAATCTATTTATAAATAACCATACACAAGAAAGACACGCGGATGAGGAAATTCACAAACTAATTTTTGACAAGCCAAAACTTAGGAGGTGAGGGAATGACTGTAAAAATTCTGATCAAGAGGAAGGTCTCCGCGGAAAAAGCAGGCAAATTGAAGGAACTCGTCATGCAACTCAGGGCGCTCAGCATCAAACAACCCGGTTATGTATCAGGTGAGTCTTTAAAGAATATGGACAAACCGGATGAGTATCTGGTTGTCAGTACATGGGGAAGCGTCGAGGCATGGAAAGCATGGTTGTCCAGTAAAGAAAGGGCTGACATTCAGGGAAAGGTTGATGCCTTGCTGGGACAGAAAACGGAATACGAAATGTATCAATACCGTGATTAACGGGTCGGGGGATTTTAACACGTTGCATCGTTAATTTTACAGTCGTAGGAAGTATCTTTACCAGGAGATTCATAATACAAAGGTAACCTGTTTCACCCTGAGACCTCATGACGAATAGAAAAAAGATGATTCTGTTCATGAGGTCTCAGTCGTATTTCCCCACCGCTGAAAATGCTTTAAAGTTACAGAACTCGTCCTGTTCATCTTCATTTCCTTCCTTAATATATATAAGCACATGTTCGCTTGCCGCATATGAATCATGATCAAATACACACTCTGGAGAGATTTACGAAAAATTTACAAAAAAAAGTTGACAGAACCCTTTTGTGGTGATATGAAGCGCCACTAATTCATGTATACCACAACTATCGTCAGCATCTTATCAACCAAGGAATGGCAGTTGGATTTTATTTCATCGCAATCGCGAATTTACCTGAGAAAATTAAATCAAATCCTTAGATACCATACGGATTCTTTTATTTCCCCAGGATAGGGCTGTGAACCCTAATTATTTAATAAATTTGAAGACTTTAAACACTAAAATGATTGGAGGTAAATAATGAAGATTCACGAATATCAGGCTAAAAGTCTCTTGCGGGCATACAATGTACCGGTACCTAATGGTGATGTCGCGGACACACCTGAAAAGGCTCGAGAAATTGCCAAATCCCTGAACAAGGTGTCAATTGTAAAGGCCCAGATCCACGCCGGCGGGCGAGGAAAGGGAGGAGGAGTGAAGATAGCCAAGACCCCTGATGATGCCTTTACCGCAGCAAAAGCCATCCTCGGCATGCAACTGGTTACGCATCAGACCGGCCCGGAAGGGATTAAGGTACAGAAAGTCCTGGTTGAAGAAACATCCAATATCAATAAAGAGCTTTATCTTGGTATGGTGGTGGATCGCGCGAGTAACAAGGAATGTGTCGTTTTCATGGCTTCAGAAGCCGGCGGAATGGATATTGAGGAGGTGGCTAAAAACACTCCTGAAAAAATCATCAAATGCGCCGTTCCCCCCGCAGTGGGATTCAGCCCCTTTGAAGCCAGAAAGCTCGCCTATGGGCTGGGATTGGGTGATAAGGCATTGAGCGCTCAGTTCGCGAACATCGCAAAAGGATTGTATCAGCTTTTCATGGATAAGGATGCCTCTCTCGTAGAAATCAACCCCCTGGTCCTCACGGCAGAGGGGAATCTCATCGCCGTCGACGCCAAGATAAATTTTGACGATGACGGGTTATTCCGCCATCCGGACATCAAAGAGTTAAGAGATGAAAATGAAGAAGATCCTCTGGAAGTTATCGCTAAAAATGCAGGGGTTAATTATATTAAATTAGATGGGAATATTGCCTGTATGGTCAACGGCGCAGGCCTTGCCATGACGACGATGGATCTCATTAAAATGGCAGGCGGCGAACCGGCAAACTTCCTCGATGTCGGTGGAGGAGCCAATCCTGATCAGATTGAGAAAGCCTTTAAGATTCTCACCTCTGATCCCAACGTGAAAGCCATTCTGGTTAATATCTTTGGTGGTATTCTCCGGTGTGACCGCGTGGCGAATGGCATTGTCCAGGCAGCCAGGAACATCGATATGAAACTGCCAATGGTGATCAGACTCCAGGGAACCAATGTTGAAGAAGGCAAGAAAATCCTTAAGGAATCGGGTCTGAAATTCACCGTGGCCGATGGTCTCTATGAAGCGGCTGAAAAGGTTGTTGCATTACTTAAATAACAATATCATATAAATTTAAAAAGAAAGGGTGAGTTGAATATGGCAATACTTTTAGATAAAAACTCTCGTGTAGTCGTACAGGGGATTACCGGTTCCGAAGGGACCTTTCATACCCTCGAATCGGTGAAATTCGGGACGAAGGTAGTAGCCGGGGTCACCCCGGGAAAAGGCGGCCAGGAAGTTAGTGGAATTCCCGTTTATAACCGGGTGGCCGATGCGGTAGAAAAACAGGGCGCCAATGTTGCCGCCTTGTACACTCCCGCCGCTTTTTCTGCGGATGCCATTATTGAAGCAATCGAAGCGGGGATCGGACTTGTTGTATGTATGACTGAAGGTATCCCCGTAACGGATATGATCAAGGTTAAACAGGTGCTTAAAGTTTCCGGCGCCCGGATGATCGGTTGTAACTGCCCGGGAATCACCACTCCTGGTGTAGGAAAGATCGGTTTTATGCCGAGCTTTATTCATAAGAAAGGCAATGTCGGCGTCATCTCAAGAAGTGGAACGTTGACCTATGAAGCGATCTGGCAGCTTACCAACTTGGGGATAGGCCAGACCACATCTATCGGTATTGGCGGTGATCCCATTCCCGGTTCAGGTTATGTTGATCTGCTGGCACTGTACGAGAAAGATCCGGATACAGTCGCTCTCGTCATGATCGGCGAGATCGGTGGCACCGCCGAGGAAGAGGCCGCTGAATTTATCAAATCCAATGTTACCAAGCCGGTCGTATCTTTCATCGCCGGGAGAACCGCCCCTCCGGGGAGAAGAATGGGCCACGCCGGCGCCATCATCTCAGGTGGAAAAGGCACAGCAGACGAAAAATTCAAGGCGCTGGAAGCAGCGGGTGTCATCGTCGAGAAGAACCCGGCTGAAATCGGCAAAAGGATACAGGAAATTCTTGCCAAGAAGGCTAAAAATAAATAGGGACACACTATCCTGACACCGAGTAAAGGATTAATAAGACGTGAAAATAGTTAACATTCCGACCTTCAGGGGTTACAACCATCATGTAAGAAAAGCTATAGGGAGGTCTTTATGAAAGTATTAAAGGTTGACCATATCGGTGTTGCAGTAAACAGCATTGACGAGGCCCTCAAATTTTTCAGGGACACACTGGGTCTGAAACTGGAAGGCAGTGAAACCGTTGCCGAACAGAAGGTAACAACTTCGTTTCTCCCTGTAGGCGATACGGAAGTGGAGCTTTTACAGTCCACCGCCCCGGACGGCCCCATTGCGGGCTTCATTGAAAAGAAGGGAGAAGGCGTCCAGCACGTTGCATTTTTAGTGGACAACATTGAAGAGGCTTTAAAAGAGCTGGAAGCCAAGGGTATTCGTCTGATCGATAAGGTTCCCCGCATGGGCGCCGGCGGGAAAAAGATCGCCTTCCTCCACCCGAAGAGTACGAATGGTGTTTTAGTGGAACTGTGTCAGAAAATATAACAATTATATAAAAATAGAGGAGAGAAGTAATGAGTGAAAAACCTCCAAAAATTCAGGAATTAGAAAGACGTGAAGCCATTGCCATGGCCCAGGGCGGGCCGAAGGCAATCGCGAAGCAGCATGAGGGCGGCAAGCTCACGGCACGGGAAAGGATCAACCTCCTGTATGACCCGGGCACGTTTGTGGAAACAGACCTGTTCATGCGCCACCGTTGTACCGACTTTGGCATGGACAAAGTGGAAGTGCCGGCAGAAGCGGTCATCACGGGATACGGAAAGGTAAACGGACGAACGGTATTCGCCTTTTCCCAGGATTTTACCGCCCGAGCCGGATCGCTCGGCGAGATGCACTCCAAGAAGATCTGCAAGGTTATGGATCTGGCTGTAAAAACCGGAGCTCCCTGTGTGGGCTTTAATGACTCCGGCGGCGCCAGAATCCAGGAAGCGGTGGACTCCCTCGCCGGTTACGGCCAGATATTCTACCGCAACTCCTGCGCATCAGGCACGATCCCTCAGATTTCCGCCATCATGGGACCCACCGCGGGAGGCGCTGTGTATTCGCCCGCCATGACGGACTGGATCTTCATGACCAAGAACTCCAGCTACATGTTTATTACAGGTCCCGATGTCATCAGATCCGTGACCGGAGAAATCATTGATTTTGAGGCTCTGGGGGGAGCGATGACCCACAACACGAAGAGTGGTGTGGCGCACTTCGCCTGTGAGAGCGATGAAGACAACATCAATCAAATCAAGAGACTTCTCAGTTTCCTCCCCTCCAACAACATGGAGGATCCACCCTATGTGGATACAGGGGACGACCCGAACCGGCTTGATTACAATCTGGACACCCTTGTGCCGGATTCCGCGAGACAGAATTATGACATGAAGACCCTGATTGGCACACTGTGTGACAACGGCGATTTCCTGGAACCCCATATGTACTTTGCCCGGAATATGGTAGTGGCGTTCGGACGTATGGGAGGTCATACGGTTGGTTTCATCGCGAACCAGCCCGCCTGGCTCGCCGGGTGTCTGGATGTGGACGCTTCCGACAAGGCAACAAAATTCATTCGTTTCTGCGATGCCTTCAATATTCCCATGATTACCATCGCCGACGTTCCCGGCTATCTGCCCGGAACGGACCAGGAATGGAGGGGAATCATCCGTCATGGTGCAAAGCTCCTGTGGTGCTACTCGGAAGCAACTGTCCCGAAGATCACCCTGGCAACCCGGAAGGACTACGGCGGATCCTATCTTGCCATGTGCAGCCGCGACCTGGGTGCGGACATGGTCATCGCCTGGCCGACGGCAGAGATGGCGGTTATGGGCGCTGAAGGGGCATGTAACATCATCTTCCGAAAGGAGATTAAAGAGGCAGAAGACCCCAAAGCCATGCGAGCAGCGAAAATCAAGGAATACGAAGACGCCTTCTGTAATCCTTATGCGGCAGCAGGCAGAGGCTATGTGGATGCGGTGATTCGACCCCACGAGACCCGCCGTTACATCATTCGGTGCCTCGATATGCTGAGGTCCAAGCGGGAAACCAGGCCACCGAAGAAACACGGCAATATTCCCATGTAGGAATTAGATGACATAGAAAAGGAAATTTCATATGGAATCAATAGATCCAAAAGTGATGGCGGCTATTTCGGCCGCGTTAGGCGCCTATCTTGAAGAAGAAGCCGCAGCAATGGCGGCACAGGCAGCGGCAGCGGCTCCGCCATATGCAACCGTGAATCTCTGGGCGATAGCCGGACGGATGGACGCGACGTTGCAGAGACGGTCGTGGCAGATGCGGATGTATTAATATCCTTATATCAGCTTGAGCAACGGCAGCTAAGGCCGCAGTGCTAATATATAGTGATAAGTAAGTCAAATTATTCAAATATTTGAACAATAAAGAATAATAATTTCATGAAAGGGAGTTTAAAATTATGGCAGAGAAGAAAAATAAAACAGCAGCAAATCCTCTGAAAATCACGGATACGACTTTCCGCGATGGCCACCAGTCATCCCTGGCGACCAGAATGAGAACGGAGGATATGATTCCCTTAGCAGAAGCGATGAATGAGATCGGGTGGTACTGCATGGAGGTATGGGGCGGCGCTACTTTTGACGTGCCCACACGGTTTTTAGGTGAGGATCCTTGGGATCGTCTCAGAACAATGAGAAAGTTATTGCCCGATACCAAACTGATGATGCTCCTTCGCGGTCAGAACATCGTTGGTTACAGAAACTACGCCGACGACGTCGTCGACGAGTTTGTCCAGTACACGGCCGAGTGCGGTCTGGATGTCTTCCGGGTGTTTGACGCCGTGAACGACACAAGAAACTTCGAAGCCCCCTTCCGGGCCATCAAGAAAGCGGGAAAGCACATCCAGGGCAGCGTCTGTTACTCTCTGACCCAGAGGCGGATGGGCGGCGAGGTGTATGACCTCGATTTCTATGTAAAGAAGGCGAAGATTATTGAACAGATGGGAGCGGACTCCTTCTGTATCAAGGACATGGCGGGATTGATTTCCCCCTATGACGCCTATGACCTGGTAAAAGCCTTGAAGGCAGCAATCAAGATCCCTATAGAGCTCCATACCCACTACACCAGCGGCCAGGGTTCCATGGCCTATCTGAAGGCGGCGGAAGCCGGCGTGGATATCGTCGATACGGCGCTGTCTCCCTTTGCTCTGCGTTCCTCCCAGCCCGCTATCGAACCGATCCTTGTTGCCCTCGAAGGCACGGACAGAGATATAGGCCTGGATCTGAGGAAAATGGTTGAAATCGGGAATAACCTTGAAGTGATCGCACCGAAGTACCGTCAGTTCCTCGACACGACAAGGATGGCCGTGATCGACGCCGGCGTTCTGCTCCATCAGGTCCCCGGCGGCATGCAGACCAACCTCGTGGCGAATTTGAGGGAGCAAAATGCGCTTCACAGAATCAATGAAGTGTATGATGAGCTTCCCCAGACCCGTAAAGAGCTGGGGTATCCTCCCCTCGTAACCCCCACCAGTCAGATCGTGGGAATCCAGGCCGTTATGAACGTGTTGTTGGGTCGCTACAAGATGATCACGAACGAGATTAAAGATTACTGTTACGGTCTCTACGGCGCGCCGCCCGCACCCATTGATAAAGAAGTTCAGAAGATGTGCCTCAAAGGGTATAAGCGGGGCGAGACCCCCATGACAAACCGTGCTGCAGACGCCTTAGAGCCGGAAATGGATAAGGCAAGAGAGGCAACGAAAGATATCGCGAAGAATCCCGGCGATACACTGATCTATGCCATCTATCCCCAGACCGGGTTGAGATTCCTGAAGTGGAAGTATGGTCTCGAGCCCATTCCCAAAGAAGTCATAGCGAAGACCATTGAAGAAGTGAAGAGAGAAGATGATCTGATCAAGAAGGCCCTTGCCGGGAAGCTTATGGAGAAACCCGTAAAGGTAGCCCCCGAAAAAGGCGCCGGCATCAGGAAATTCAACGTATTTGTCGATGAATCCTACTATGCCGTTGAAGTTGAGTCTGAAGGCGGCGCAATCATTGCAGCTCCTGCGGTTGCAGCGGCGCCGAGACCAGCAGCAGCACCGAGACCAGCAGCAGCAGCGCCCGCGGCGGCTCCGAAACCCGCAGCAGGCGGCGCAGGATCAGTATCGGCGCCCATGCCCGGCCTTATCGTTGACGTCACCTGTGCAGTCGGAGACAAGGTTAAGGCGGGTCAGCAGGTTGTCATTCTGGAAGCCATGAAAATGCAGAATCCTCTCCCCTCTCCGATTGACGGGGAAGTGAAGACGATCCATGTAAAATCCGGCGATTCAGTTGCGGTGGGTCAGGTACTGATAGATATCGGATAAGGTTGCAGGAATTTATAAATGCATTCCATTCCTCATGAAGAGATAGAAGAGAAAATGGAAGCGGCCTTTGATGACCTGTGGACAGAGGACGTTCGCAGGCTTGAGGTAGAGAGTTTCCCCGTCATTGTCATCGGTGACACCAGGGGAAGTGATCTTTACATTGAAAATGTTAAGAAATACAAGAGAGAATAATCTCCGGGGGGAGAGTGGAAACACTCTCCCCAAATTACTTAACAACCGGGCATGGAGTGTTTAATCACTTTATAACCTGAAACAATTGGGTGGTAGCTATGGGAAATATGAAGAGTAGTGAAGTAGAGGTTTATACACATGATGTCTTGATTTTCGGAACAGGTCTGGCCGGTCTTCGCGCCGCGGTAGAGATTGCCCGGAAATCCAAAGACACCATCAACATGGCTCTCGTATCGAAGGTTCAAATACAGCGTCCCCATTCCGTGTGTGCTGAAGGAGGTTCTGCTGCTGTTCTCCAGGAGGAGGATGGGGATAACCTGGATCTTCATGCGTGGGATACCGTTAAGGGATCTGACTTTCTGGCCGATCAAGATGTCGTGGACAGATTTGTTCGACAGGCGCCCGAGGAGATGATGCTTCTGGAGCACTGGGGAATGCCCTGGTCCCGGTTCCCGAATGGCAGGCTCATGCAGCGGCCCTTCGGCGGACACAGTTATCCGAGAGCCACAATGGCGGCTGATAAGACGGGCTTCTTCGAAGTTCAGACCCTTTATGACAACCTGATGCAGTACAAAAATTTCAACCGTTACGACGAATTTTTCGCCACGTCCATCCTGTATGAAAACGGCGCATTTGCCGGGATTACGGGCATCGATCTGGCCAGCGGCAAATTCATGGTCCTCAGGGGAAAGGCGATGCTCATCGCCTCCGGCGGTCTGGGAACCCTGTACGGATTCACGACCTATTCACAGACGGTCAGCGGCGACGGACAGTCCATCGCATACCGGGCAGGGTTGAATATCGAGGACCCGGAATTTCTACAGTTTCATCCGACGGGCCTGATTCCTTCCGGTATTCTCATGACGGAGGCCTGCCGGGCGGAAGGCGGATACCTTATCAATTCCAAGGGCGACCGCATGATGGAAAAGTATGCTCCCAAGATGATGGAGCTTGCCCCTCGCGACATCGTCTCCCGTTCCGAAATCACGGAGATAAAAGAAGGGAGAGGGTTCAAAGGTCCTGGGGGTCTCGATTACATTCACCTCGACCTGACCCACCTTGGCGCAAAGAAAATCAACCAGACCCTTCCCTTGATCCGGGAAGTCTGCATAAAGTATCGCGGCATCGACCCGATCACCGAACCCATTCCGATACGCCCCGTCGCCCATTATGCGATGGGAGGCATTGAAGCGGACATCAACGGAGCAACGACCATGAAGGGCGTGTGGGCCGCCGGTGAAGTTGCCGCCCATTCACTCCACGGCGCAAACCGGCTGGGTTCCAACTCCACAACGGAGTGCCTTGTATGGGGCGGCATCACGGGACAGGAAATCGTGAAGTTTATACAATCCGGGGCTCCTTTGATAAAAGTTCCCGATGAACAGGTCAAGGCGGAGAAGAAGCGTATTTTCGAGGATCTCCTCCAGAAGAAAGGCACGGAAAATCTTTACGATATCAAACGTGAGCTCAGGGAAGCAATGGACCAGCATGCAGGTGTGTATAGAACCGGCGAAGAGATGAGCGCAGGCTTGAAGAAGGTCAAAGCATTAAAGCAGCGTTTTGAAAATATCTATGTTGCCGACAAGGGTTCTGTCTATAACACCAACCTGATGAATGCCATGGAAATAGGAAATCTTGTTGATCTTGCCGAAATGCTGCTGACGGCAGCCGTGGTAAGGGAAGAGTCCCGAGGCGGACATGCCCGTTACGATTTTCCGAACCGGGATGATGAGAAATGGCTAAAACATACACTGGTCAGCTACTCGAAAGAAGGACCAAAACTTTCTTACAAGCCGGTAACCATCACCAAGTGGAAACCGGTTGAGCGTAAATATTAGGGGGAAGAAAGATGGGAAACAAACAGTTCGATAACCATTTGGGAATCATTGGATGGCTCGGAGGTGGTCGCTGGGGTGTAGAACGGTATCTGTATATACTACACCGCCTTACCGGGCTCGGAATTCTTATGTTCTTTTTGCTGCATATATTTGCAAGCTCCGTCAGGATGTATGGTCCGGAAAGCTGGAATGTCGCCATGGTGCTTTTAAAAAACCCCATTTTCAAACTTGGCGAATTCTTCGTTTTTGTGGCCTTTGCATTCCACGCCCTGAATGGAATCAGGCTCATTTTCATTGAACTTGGGCTGGCCGTAGGAAAAGCCGAAGAGCCGATATTTCCTTACAAGTCGTCTCTTAACAACCAGAAACCCTTGATGATGATCGTGATGGTGATTTGCGCCATTCTGATCCTCGCTGGAGGGTACAATACTTTCTTCGGAAGTCATTAGGGAGGTAGTCATGAGGGAAACCGCATATTGGACTTGGTTTATTATTTCAGCAATCGTGATCCTTATCTTTGCGGGATTGCATATGACGGTCATGCATCTTTCGATGCTTGGCGTTTTTAACCCGGATGGTGGGGCCGTCACAGACTGGGGAAATGTTGCCTTCCGAAGTCAGAATCAGTTCCTTGCTTTTTCCTATATCATCCTGTTGGGTGCTGCTTTATACCACGGATTTTATGGGTTAAGAACGATTGTGTTTGAACTGGGACCGAAAAAATCATTTCAGGATGGCTTCACTGTCATTTTATGGATAGTCGGGCTTATTCTCTTCGGTATAGGCACATATTCAGCCATCGCGGCAAAAGCACTGGAAACAGCACTATAGGAAGGATGAAAAAATGGAAAAAGTACCTACTACAAATATCATTTTCTATGTCCGTCGTTTTGACCCGGAAAAAGATGCGTCTCCCCGGCAGGAGCAATACACGGTTCCTGTAGAAAAGGGGATGACGGTCCTGGATGGTTTGCATTACATTAAGCAGACCCAGGACGCTTCTATTGGGTTCCGCTTTTCCTGCCGCATGGGTGTCTGTGGATCCTGCGGAATGATGATCAACGGAAAACCCGGATTGGCCTGTAACACACAGATTCTTGACGTCACACAGAGCGCTTTGACGGTTGCGCCATTGCCTAACTTTAATATTATCAGAGATCTCGTACCTGATCTGGTACCCATGTTCGGCGTTCATCAGAGCATCCAGCCCTATATTCAGAGGAAGGACGTGGGAGAAAAAGAAAATCCGACCATGGAGTACTTCCAGACGCCGCATCAGCTCGAAGAGTATCTTCAGTTTACGTACTGTATCAAGTGCGGTTGCTGTATGGCGTCGTGTCCGACGATGGCGACCGACAGGGAATACCTGGGGCCCATGCCACTGGCCCAGATATATCGGTACAACGTGGATTCTCGTGATGATGCCGGAGCTACCCGTAGAAACATCGCTGCTGAGTCTCATGCTGTGTTCAACTGCCATTATGCGGGTGAGTGTTCCGCTGCCTGTCCCAAAGGCGTGGACCCCGCCAGGGCGATTCAGTTGATGAAAAAGGATCTCGTTCTCGGTTATTTCGGTCTGGCAAAGCATGGGAAGTGTGCACAGCTTCACAAGAAACCCGACAAGGCCTCTTACAAACCGAAAATTGATGCGCCTGCTTTTACAGTAGGCAAATAAGGGCTTCTTTTACCCGGAGACATGGGTCGGGCGGGGATCAATTTTCATTAACCGGATATTATTAAACAAGACAGGAGGATATTAATATGGCTCGTAAAAAGATAACAGTTATCGGAGCTGGGAACGTGGGAGCAACAGCCGCACATTGGGCAGCCATCAAGGAACTTGGGGACGTCGTTCTCATGGATATTATTGAAGGGATGCCACAGGGAAAGGCTTTGGATCTCATGGAAGCCGCCCCGATGGAAGGTTTTGATGTGAATGTTGTCGGAACGAATGGGTACGAAGAAACCAAGAACTCCGACGTCGTTATCATTACATCCGGTATTGCCAGAAAACCCGGCATGAGCAGGGAAGATCTGCTGAAAATCAATGCAAATATCGTTGGCTCGGTGACGGAGAATGTCGTAAAGGCTTCACCTGATTGTATTATTATCATCGTAAGCAATCCTCTGGATACGATGACCTATCTTGCCCTGAAAACCAGCAAGTTCCCCAGAAACAGGGTTATCGGGCAGGCCGGTGCGCTTGACTGCTCACGGCTTCAGAGTTTCATAGGCATGGAACTCAATGTTTCGGTTAAGGATGTGAAGGTAATGTTGCTTGGCGGTCACGGCGATGATATGGTTCCCATGCCGAGATTTTCCACAATCAACGGTATTCCTCTTTCCGAGTTTCTTCCCAAGGAAAAGATTGACCAACTTGTGGAAAGAACAAAGAAGGCAGGCGGCGAGATCGTAGCTCTGTTGAAAACGGGAAGCGCTTTCTATTCACCATCACTGGGCGCCGTTATTATGGCAGAAGCCATTATGAAGGATCAGAAAAGACTTATTCCCAGTTGTGCGTACTTAGATGGTGAATATGGTTTGAAGGATATATGTTTTGGAGTTCCAACGATTATTGGCGCCAATGGCATTGAGAAGATTATTGAACTCAAGCTGAATGCCGAAGAGCAGGCTGCGTTCGACAAGTCTGCCGCGAGCGTCGGAAAGACGATCGCTGAAATGAAAGCCATCCAGGGAATTAAATAGTTGTTTTAAAAACAGGTAACGACGCTGTTATAAAACCCCCTCGTTTCATAGCGAGGGGGTTTTTTTATAGGGACGCCGCCTTGAGGGTATTGACAAGGAGCATGGCAATAGTCATCGGTCCCACGCCGCCGGGTACGGGGGTGATATGCGATGCCTTTTCCGCCACTTCCGCAAAGGCCACATCACCGACCAGACGACCGTTATCCAGACGGTTGATTCCGACATCAATCACAACGGCGCCGTCCTTGATCATACCACTTTTGATCATTTCCGGTCTACCTGCCGCCGCTATCAGGATATCCGCCCGCTTTGTCACTTCAGGAAGGTTTTTTGTCCTTGAGTGACAGATCGTCACCGTGGCATGCCGGTTCAGAAGCAGCAACGCCAGGGGCTTGCCCACAATGTTGCTTCTCCCCACAATGACGGCTTCTTTTCCTTCTATCCCGATTCCGTGACGATCGATCATCTCCACAATTCCCCGGGGCGTGCAGGCCACATGGCAGGGATTCCCCGTAATGAGGCGCCCCATATTCCAGGGATGAAATCCATCCACATCCTTGCGGGGGTCGATTGTTTCTATCACCGTATCCGGATTGATATGCCCCGGGAGGGGAAGCTGCACGAGAATGCCATGGATGCTTTGATCATGATTCAGGTCACGAATGATCTGAAGGACCTCTTCCTGTGCCGTATCATGGGGAAGCCGGAATTCACGGGACAGAAATCCCACCTCATTACAGGCACTTTCCTTGCGTTTGACATATATCTCGGAAGCGGCGTTTTCCCCCACTAAAATGACGGCAAGACCGGGAACAATGCCTTTTCTATCTTTCAGCAGGAGGGCTTCCGTTTTTACTTGATTCCTGATATCACGGGACAGCCCGTTTCCATCCATGATGATGGCCATCTGTTTCTCCATTTTGTCTGATTCATCAGCCTCCGAAATAGACTATTTGAGACCTTTGAAAATTTGCCTTTTCTGTCATTCCCACGAAAGTGGGAATCCAGGAAGCCATTGAAAACACTGGATTCCCGCCTACGCGGGAATGACAATGAGTGTAATTTCCGGTGAAATTCAAAGGTCTCTATTTGACCTGATATTCCTTGATGATCTGTATCAGTCTGCTCACCTCGGCCGGGGGCAGCTTGCCTTTATAAATGTAACGGCAGATTCTGTTTTTATCCAGCACAACCACATTGGATATCTTGTTTTTTAATCCCCAGTTGTTCAGGATGATGTAATTGTCGTCCAGCAGAATGACGGCGCCGGTTTCCTGCTGCTTATTTTTTACGATTTTTGCGATGGCAAAATTGGGGAGCAGGCTGGCCTTCATGTTGGCAATGCCGAACCCGGAGTAGCGTGTTTTGCGATCCAGCCCCGGATCCTGTTTGAGTGTGTCGTCAACATGTTTGTTCATGTCTTTTGAGCCCGGATCTGCATAGTTGAAGTAGACCACCCGCCCTTTCAACTCCGGCGAATTCAAGGTATATTCCTTGCCGAGGGAGTCCTTCAATCTGAAATCAGGCGCCTTATCCCCTACCTTCAGTTCCACAGCCGCCGCAGGCGATACCGACCATAACAACATCAAAAAAACGATCCATAATGACTTTTTCATCTGTTTACTCCTTGCATTTTTTAAAATCTACGTTTGGTATGCCCCGGATTGAAGACGCTACCCATTTCCCCGCCGGAAAGCCACGCCCCGCTGACGGGAGCTTCAGTTGCCGGGTAATTATAGGGGAAAAAGAACCTGCAAGCAAGGGAAAACAGGAAAAGAGTTCTTCTTGAAAAAGTGGTCTGCCATGTGTTAAAACAGAACGAAATAATCGGTGAGAGGGACATATAACCATGAATCTTGGCCAGATGTTTGATGAAAGCTGTAAACGGTACGGTAACAATGTGGCAACTATCCATGACGGAAACAGCCTGACCTATGAGGCATTGAACAGGGCCGTAAATGCCCTTGCAAATGAGCTGAAAAACCTGGGCATTACGAAGGGAGACAAGGTTGCCGTTATGCTCCCCAACTGTCCTGAGTTTGTCATATCTTACTTTGCCGTCCATAAAATCGGCGCTGTCGCCGTGACATTGAATGTCCTGTCCACGTCATACGAATTGCGTCACCTCCTGGGAAACAGCGACGCAAAATGTCTGATTACCGAAACGCCTCTGGCAAAAAAAATCGATGACATCAAAACGGATTTGCCCCTCTGCCGTCATTTCATCACAACCGGCGGACCGGATAGCGACTCACCCTTCTGGAAAATCATGCAGAAAGGTCCTTTTACCTTTGAAATACCACCGATCGACGATGATGATCCCGCCGTGATCATCTATACCGCGGGTCTTACCGGAAAGTCCCTGGGGGCCGTTCTGACACACCGCAATCTCCTGACGCAGGCCGATCTTCTCCGGGATGTTTATCATTGCAGCGAGAAGGACCGGAGCCTCGCCATTATTCCCCTTTTCCACGCCTTTGGCGCTGTGGGAAACATGTTGGGAGCCATCCGGATCGGGGCCAGTATTGTTTTGATGGACCGATTCAGCCTGGAAGGAATTTTCTCCACGATCGAAAAAGAAAAAGTAACCTACCTTGCCGCAGTACCCAGGCTTTTCCTCGGTATGATCGTTCACCAGGGAACAGAAAAATATGACCTGCGATCCCTCGAATTCTGCATTACGGGAGGATCGACCATGCCCGCTGACTTCATCCCCCTGTTCGAAGATAAATTCAAGGTGATCCTGAGGGAGGGATACGGCCTGACGGAGGCATCTCCCGTCTGTTCAGTAGGGAGACGGGAGACGATCCACAAGCCCGGTTCCATTGGCACTGTCGTTCCGGGCACGGAAGCAACTGTCATGGATGAAGATGACCATGAAGTCCCCACAGGGGAAATCGGAGAACTGGTTATCCGGGGTGACAACGTGATGAAGGGGTATTATAAGGATGAAGCGGCGACGGCCCGCGTCATGAGAAACGGATGGCTTCATACGGGCGATCTGGCGAAGATCGATGAGGACGGTTATATCTTTCTTAAAGGCATGAAAAAACGGATGATTATCACGAGCGGCTTTAATGTGTATCCTCTCGAGATCGAACAGATTCTCAAACTTCACCCTGCCGTTAAAACCGCCACGGTGGTAGGCAAACCTGATTTGATGAGAGGTGAAATCGTTAAGGCTCTGATTGTCAGACAGCCGGAAATACAAACAGACGAAAAAGAGATCGTGAGACACTGCAGAACCTATCTTTCCTCCTATAAGGTGCCGAGGGAAGTGGTTTTCGTCGAATCAACGGTCAAAAAGGAGGGTTTAACATGAGAGAAGTCGTGATCGTCAGTGGAGCACGGACAGCCGTCGGCAGCTTTGGCGGTTCATTGAAGGGTGTCAGAACGGTTGACATGGGCGCCCTGGTCATCAGGGAGGCCATAAGGAGGGCCGGGTTGCGCCCTGCCGTCAGTGACCTTGTGAAATCCGGTCGGCCTGATATCTTTGGTGAGTTCGACATGACCGATATCAATAAAAAATACTATGATTACAAAGACACACTGACGCCGGTCTATGTGGATGAATGTATTATGGGAAACGTCCTCCAGACAGCCCTCGGACAGAATCCCGCGAGGCAGTCCGGTATTTATGCCGGCCTTCCTGAAGAAACGAACGCAATCACCGTCAATAAGGTATGCGCTTCCGGCATGAAGGCCATCACCCTCGCATCGCAGATCATCCAGGCGGGCGATGCGGATGTTATCGTGGCAGGGGGGATGGAAAACATGAGCAACGTGCCGTACGCCCTGACGGATGCCCGCTGGGGATACCGGATGAACATGCCTTTCGGACAGATCACGGATGTCATGGTTTATGACGGTCTTTATGAAATATTCAACGGGTATCATATGGGTTTCACCGCAGAAAACATTGCGGTAAAATATGGAATTTCCCGTCGGGAGCAGGATGAAATTGCCCTGATGAGTCATCAACGGGCGAGAGCGGCCATTGCCGATGGAACATATGGAAAAGAAATCGTTCCCGTTGTGATCCCGCAGAAGAAGGGAGATCCGGTTTTATTTGAGATCGACGAAAGGCCCATGGATACCTCCCTGGAAAAGATGTCCAGATTGCCTGCCGCCTTCAACAAGGAAGGAGGAACCGTCACGGCGGGCAATGCCTCGGGAATCAACGATGGTGCGGCGGCTGTCGTCGTCATGAGTGCGGAAAAAGCAAGGGAACTGGGCTTGTCGCCCCTGGCAAAAATAAAAGGATTTGCCTCCGGCGGCATCGATCCTGCCTACATGGGTCTGGGTCCCATCCCGGCGACACGGAAGATTTTCAGGAAATTAGGCCTGTCAATGAAGGATATCGACATTATAGAACTGAATGAAGCCTTTGCGTCCCAGGCGATTGCCTGCTTCCGGGAGCTCAAGATCGATCCGGACAGATGCAATGTAAACGGAAGCGGCATTTCTATCGGCCATCCTATCGGCTGCACCGGCGCCAGGATCACGTACACCCTGGCCATGCAGATGAAAAAGAGAAACCTCAACCTGGGGCTGGCTACCCTGTGCATCGGCGGCGGACAGGGTATGGCGATAGTGCTCGAAAGTGTGTAAGCGGGAGGTGTTGTATGGACGCAGAATTCATTGATACACTGGTGGTAAAAAATAATACGAAGATCATTTTTCTCATCATGGACGGTCTCGGCGGTCTGCCAATGGGCGGGAGGGATCAGACGGAACTGGAAGCGGCGCGGACACCCAACCTCGATGCCTTGGCAGGCAAGTCCGTCTGCGGGCTTCTGGACCCCGTCGGATACGGCATCACACCGGGAAGCGGCCCGGCCCATTTCGCTCTTTTCGGCTATGATCCCTTTAAAAACAACATCGGAAGGGGAATTCTGGAAGCAGCAGGGATCGATTTTCCCATGACCGACAGGGATCTCCTCATTAGGATCAACTTTGCCACGATTGACACGAACGGGATCATCGTTGACCGGCGCGCCGGCCGAATCGACAATGAAACCAACAAGAGAATCTGCAGGAAACTCCGTGAAAACATTCAGAAGATTTCAGGCACGGAGATTATTTTTGAGCCCGTCCGGGAACACCGCGCCCTTCTTGCCCTGAGGGGCGACGGTCTCAGAGACGAAATCCAGGAAACGGATCCCCAGCAGGCGGGTCTTCATCCATTTTCACCGAAAGCCCTGGTTCCGGAGGCGGAAGAAACAGCGGCGCTTCTTGATGAACTTGTCAACAAAGCCAGGGCTATCCTGTCCGACGAGAAAAAGGCCAATATGTTGCTTCTTCGTGGTTATTCAAGGTACCGGCGATACCCCTCTATGGAAAAGAGGTATGGGCTGAATGCCCTGGCCATCGCCGCCTATCCCATGTACCGGGGCATTGCCCGGCTTCTTGGCATGACGATCGGTCCGCAGCCTGAAAATATCCGGGCGGAATTCATGGCCCTCCGGGAAAACTACAAGGCGCATGATTTCTTTTTCGTCCATATAAAGCCTACGGATTCAAGGGGCGAAGACGGAGATTTCGATGCCAAGGTTAAGGTGATTGAAGAAGTGGATTCCCTGATTCCTCTTGTCACGGAACTCAATCCCGATGTTCTCGTTGTTACGGGCGATCATTCCACGCCTGCCGCTCTCGCCTCTCACAGTTGGCACGCAGTACCGGCCATCCTGTCGTCAGCGACGTGCAGGCCGGACAGGGTGGAGAGATTCGGCGAGAGAGACTGCATTGGGGGTGGACTGGGAAGAATGCCCACGATGTATCTCATGGGGCTCGCCCTTGCCCACGCCCGCAGACTGGAGAAATTCGGGGCCTAAGCCCATAAATAGGGACAGCGCCCATTTTCCTCGGAAAATGGGCGCTGTCCCTATTTA
>JBAWYD010000016.1:0-28301 GCA_037143735.1 Deltaproteobacteria bacterium | reverse complement strand
TCGAGATCGGCCACGGAATCAATGTTTCAATCCACGCCTCCGCGCGGGAGGCGACGCTTTTCATCGATGAAGTTCACCAGCTTTCAACCGTTTCAATCCACGCCTCCGCGCGGGAGGCGACCAGTTTCCAGTGAGTTACCCCCCACGGCTGCGGTCGGGTTTCAATCCACGCCTCCGCGCGGGAGGCGACCACGTTAGCCCACGTTAAGCGTTCTTGTACCGGGTTTCAATCCACGCCTCCGCGCGGGAGGCGACTCCCTCTCAGGGGGTTGCTGGATACGATTTCAGGATAGTTTCAATCCACGCCTCCGCGCGGGAGGCGACGTGGAGATCTTTGGGATTGATGAGACCTCCAGAAAGTTTCAATCCACGCCTCCGCGCGGGAGGCGACCTCATAATCGTCGCTCTCTTTCTCGCCCCTCTGGCGTTTCAATCCACGCCTCCGCGCGGGAGGCGACGCTTTGATTATGGACTTTGATGGCATTGAACTTAGTTTCAATCCACGCCTCCGCGCGGGAGGCGACAGGGAAGTCGTCGGGGAATTTTCCTTTTGTAGATGTTTCAATCCACGCCTCCGCGCGGGAGGCGACTTGATGTCTGATTGTTTTGGCTGACTCGAGGCCAGTTTCAATCCACGCCTCCGCGCGGGAGGCGACTGCCTCATCCTGCAATGTTTTATACAGGTCTTTAGTTTCAATCCACGCCTCCGCGCGGGAGGCGACTCCACAATATGGCGAGTCATTAGAAAATTGCACTGTTTCAATCCACGCCTCCGCGCGGGAGGCGACCACAACCAATAACCACAACCGGAACCCAAAACCATGTTTCAATCCACGCCTCCGCGCGGGAGGCGACGTCTATTTGGCTGTATTTGGTAGCGTTTGAGGGTTTGTTTCAATCCACGCCTCCGCGCGGGAGGCGACTGTATGTTTGGTTGGAAGATAGGCGGGTCGTGGATGTTTCAATCCACGCCTCCGCGCGGGAGGCGACCATATTTTCAGGCGGGCTCTATAAGTTGGTAATCGTTTCAATCCACGCCTCCGCGCGGGAGGCGACTCCCCAGAGTCGGCGTCGCGGCGCAAGGTCTTCAGTTTCAATCCACGCCTCCGCGCGGGAGGCGACCTACTACTCTTAAATTCATAATATTAAAGAAAGAAAATCATCTTTTCCGCGCACATCCATTTTCAGCACCGTCATCTTATTTAATTTTCAAAGAGCATCTCAAATAAACGTATAATATCAAATAGATATAAGATGCGCGAACCCGCCGGGAAAAACATGGCCGCTTCAGGTTCGCGGAATGATTTCAAACAATCAACGGCCCCTCCTGATCAATCGTTTTCTTGGCGCCGATGTGTTCCACACGACGCCTCCAGTTGGAGCCTAAAAAGTAAAACCGGAGACTGTCCTCCTTCGGCTCTATCTCGTCAATCAAGCGCTGTCGCAGCACCGTCCATTGTGCGGGATCGACAATGCATTCAAAAACGGAATATTGCACCCTCTGCCCATAATCCTTACACGCCTTTGCGACCCTCCGCAGGCGACGCGCACCGCCCGCCTCCACATTGGCGACATCGTAACTGACCACCACAAACATAACGCATCCACCTCCTATTTCCAGATAAACGGCGGATACCCGTCGATATCTCCTCTTAGATAACGGGCAAGCAACAAAGCCTGGGTATGAAACAGCAACCCGATGGTGACTTTTTCATCAAGGAAGGGATGAACGATCTCTTCCTGCTTTCTTTCCTGATATGCCACGAGAACCTTCTTCCTGGTTTCGTCGTTCATCAGAACCGCCCCGGAATCCGATTTATCAAACCCTTTTTCCTGAACCTGACGGAGATTGATCAATGAAAGGGCAAGCCTGTCTGCAAGGAAGGGACGGAACTCTTCCATGAGATCGAGGGCCAGGCTCGGCCGTCCAGGCCGATCACGATGCAGAAAGCCGACCGCCGGGTCCAGTCCGACCGATTCAAGCGCCGAACGAATGTCATGCACAAGCAAAGTATAAAGAAATGACAGCAGACAATTGACGTTGTCCAGGGGCGGGCGGCGGTTTCTTTCATGAAAGGAAAAGGCCTCCTTCTGTGAAATGATCAGATGATCGAATACGCTGAAGTAACAGTGCGCGGCGTCTCCTTCGACTCCACGGACGGCATCCAGGGCAGATACCTGATCAAGCGAAGCAAGACAGCGGTTCAGGATCATGACCGTCTGCCGGAGGCTGGCTTCATCGAGCTTCGCTCCGTGATCTCTCAGGGCGCGTTGCAGGACGGTCCGAGAATTGGCTATCTTGCCCGTCAACACGGCCTTTGCAATATCGGCGGAAAACACCGGATCGTCGGCGCGGCGGTACTGTTCCCGTCGCAGCAAAACATTGCCCGACACGGGCCCCTGCACCCGCGCCAGGAAACGGCCCCTTTCGGACAGAAAACTGATCCCTACACCGTTTTCCGCACAGAACCCCATCAGAAAAGGACTGCACGAAACGTTTCCGAAACAGACAATGCCGCCAAGGGTATGAACGGGGATGCGCAGGCGGATTTCCTTATCCACCTTGACCACCACCGTTTCCCCTTCTTTCGCGAGGTAAGATCCCTGGGTGGTGACGAAAAGCGTGTTCAAATGTTTTTTCATGGCTCTCCCGGAACTCCTGTCGGGTGACTCTCAACTCATTTTCTTTTACGATTTCAGCCGTTTCCTGCTCTCCGGTTCGGTCAAATAATTCTCCGGGGAGACGACCCGCTTCCCTGTTTTCTTTTCCAGGTCTTTTCGCGCCGTTCCGGCAACTTCTCCGCCTTTCCGTGCGGCCGTCTTGCTTTCATCAAAACCCTGCGCGTCATCAACCCTGGTGATTTCCGTGGTCGCCGCCTCGCCGAGCATCGAGAAGATCAGTTCCAGATTGGTCATGTGGTCCCGCAGGTTTTCCCGTTTCAGCCCCTTCAATTCCTTATGTTCGCCAGGGGTTACGCCGAAGGCCGCCTTGGTGATCTCTGCCGTGAGGATGGCATACTCCTGTTCCTGCTTCACGTCCCGCTTTTTCCATTCGTCCGTAAGCTCATCCCGAACGGCGATGCCGCGCAGTCGCTTTTCGATCCAATTGTCGGAATAGCCCTTGGCCTTATAGAGCGCCCGTGTTCGCTTCGTCGCCAGTTCCGGGTCTTCGATCTCCTGTACCCGTTCGTAACCGACCTTTGCCAGCCAACGCTTGAAGGGCTCGGCCTTGGGGGAAGGGATGGACTGGATGATACGGAAGATGCCTTCCGTGTTGGCGCAATCTGTTTCTCTCAGCTTCCCGTCTGGCGCAGTCAATTTCAACCCGTGACAAAATGTCACGACTTCACTTCCTTCTTTGTTGAGCCGTTGTTTCAATTTTCTCCAGTATGCTCCTGCATCTGCGCTTTGTGTCAGCACGGAGCAGACATCGACAATCGAAAACCACCACTCGTTTTTGTAAATGATTTTTCTTATTTCCTTTCCCCTGAATACGGCAATATTTGTTTCCATTTTACCCTCCTTGTGAGACTTCATGATTCTCCAGTCGCCGCCGGTCTTCGATCGTCAGGTTCATTTCTTGTTCTCCAGATAACGTTTCAACTCGGCATCATCGGCCAATGATTCCTGCTCTGCTTCTGTTGCCAGTCGATGCCGGATAAAGATTTCGTATTGATCCAGGGCCAGTTGATCCGCCACCGCCTTGCTCACCTTCCCGGCGTTGGTCAGGATGTCTCGTTCGTTAAACCGAAGGAATGCATCCAGTTTCCTACGCCAATCACGCATGAAAATCTGGCGATGTCGTTTCGCCTGGTCTTCGGCATAGTCCAGATACATGGTCACGATCCGGTTGAGCCCTTCGATTTCTTCCACGTTAAGGTAGTTTTTGGCGATGGTGACATCCCCCTTGCGGACCTTGGTTCCCCTCCACGAGGTAAGTCCCATATTCGGCCGGGTGGCGTCGGCCCGTTCCGAAATCAACTCGGCGGCGGTCTTGCCGGAAATAGCGAAGTGCAGTTTGTTCTGGACAATCTGGAAGAATTCCAGCGTTTCCTCTGCTTTGGGATCATAATCTACAGCCAGTTTGTAGATGTCACGGATTTTCTGATAGAAGCGCTTTTCACTGGAACGGATATCACGAATCCGTGCCAGCATCTCGTCGAAGTAATCGGACCCGATGTTAACGCCTTCCTTCAGGCGTTTATCATCCATGGTGAATCCTTTGACGAGATACTCGTTCAACCGCTCCGTGGCCCATCTGCGGAACTGTGTGCCCCGGTTGGACTTTACGCGGTAACCGACGGAGATGATCACATCGAGGTTGTAGAATTTGGTTTGATAGTTCTTTCCGTCCGCGGCAGTTGTTAAGAAATCCTTAATAACTGAATCCGACGCCAGCTCCCTTTCTTCAAAAATGTTGCTGATGTGCATGTTGATGTTGGGAACGGATGTCTGAAACAACTCCGCCATTAGCTTCTGGCTCATCCAGACGGTTTCATCTTGCAGGCGTATTTCAATTCGGGTGTGTCCATCTTCCGTCTGATACAGAATCAATTCACTTTTAAGAGGTTCTACTTCATTCTTTTTCTTCATGGGGCAGTCCTTCTCAATAACTCGCCTTTTAATCGCGACTTATTGTCACGTTTATTCTCAAGTTTATTGGCTATTATCGCGTTTCCTCGACAATAACCCCTTCGATATATTCGACCTCCAAATTTTTAGACATTCAGCACCCCTGTAAAGATATTTTTCATGATTCAGCCAAAACTCGATTCAGATAATTCTTCACCGAGCGACGCTTCTGGATCGACTTCGGCAAGCATTCGGCCAAAAGCGAACAGCTCTCGCACCGTTTTGCATAGACCGGCGGCGGTGTCCGGCCTGAGGCGATGAGGTCATGCGCCCGCCGGGCCGTATTTTCGGTTTCCCGCCGCAGGGCTTCGTCGAAGACGACGTCGAGACGGCGGCGCGTCTGGCCGTAGAAGAGCGCCCCCTCCGGGATCACAACGCCCAGCATTTCCATCAGGCAGATCGTCTGGGCGCAAAGTTGGATCTTGTCGCTGTGATCGACTTTCGGTTTGCCCCGCTTATACTCAACGGGGAAAGGAAGCCACGCGCCGTCCGGCTGTCGGTGAAACTCCACGACGTCGGCCTTTCCGATCAGCCCCAGTCGCAGAGAACGGAGCGACACCCCATAATCGATCCGGACGTCGCCCCGTGATTCCCGGTTTTCGTCGTGCACCCGCTCGTGCATGATTCGACCCTCGGCAGTAAAACGGTTCTCAGTCCAGACCTGTTCGATATGGATAAGTGCGCAGCGCCGTGGACAGTAAGAATATTGGTTCAGAGCGGAAATCGGAATCAATTCCTTCTCTGCATCCTCAATGAAACCATTTTCAGACATTCATTTACACCTTGGTTAAGCCGCCTTTGCTGTCATCCCACATCCAGAGTTCAATACCGGTAGGGATGTTATCTTTGTTCACCGTTACTTTATAATGGGCAAACCTACGCGGCGTTGTCTCCTTGTCCCTGCTCATTGCTTCCTCAGCTTTGCAGATTTCTATCACTTTCCCGATGTCCAGCAGTGTGTGGGCGGGCGCGCATCCGAGCATGGCCTGCCTTACCCTCTGATCAGGATTGATGTCGGTTCCCACGTGTTTGAACACATAGAGGCCCCGGCAGGACATCATTCCTTTGCTGGCGGAACGGTCGTGATCGTACATGTTGTAAAGCGCTTCCCAGAGATTTTTCAGATCGTCATCGGAAAAACCGGTTCCTTTTGCAAGATTGGCGCTGATGAAACCCTTGGCTACATAGAGACCATAGGGTATCAGAGCCTTACGGCCCATGGTGCGGAGCTTGTCCTCCTCCTGTGCGTTTTCCCACTTCTCATAGTCTGCCATCGTTTTTGCGCCGGGGACCTTTTCCGCCACCGCCATGCGGGTGATGGATGCCTCCAGTGGCAAGATGGTATCAACAGAACGAGCAAAGGAGAACTGCACGGGGCCGCGCACTTGGCCTGCATTGGCGCCGGTGCTCATAACCGCGCCAAAAGTTCGGACATCGAAAAATGTCTTGCACATCCATTCACGCGCGTTCGTAACTTGAGTACGGTTTCCACCACCTTCGGGTTTGCCGCCCGTTTCCTCATGAGCCTTGGTGATGTACTTATTTAGGTTAGTCGAATGTTGAATGTAGATAGCATTCGGAATGGCAGCTTTAATATCGGCGCCGAATTTTTCCTGAATGAAGTTCCGAACACGCCGCTTAAGGGCTACGTCGGAAACAAGGCCGTGCATGTCCTCCGGGTCAATGCGCGGGCTGTTACCAGCGTCGGGGTCGCCGTTGGGGTTGCCGTTTTCACAGTCGAATAGGTAAAGAAACTCGTAGCGGTTCTGAATGTTCATTGTTGGTCTCCTTTGCTGGATTCGTTGGTGTTGTTCTTGCCCGCCCGATTGGCGGCAATCTGCTGGTAATAGCCGAGAGCGAAAAGGCTCTGCCGTTCGAGGTTGAGGGTTGCCGGGATACGATCCTGAATGCGGCTCATAATCTCGGCAAGCTGGTCCTCATACCAGAAGGCAAGGCCTCCATCCAGTTTGTTCAGGTGGTTTTTGGCGTTGCCGAAAAGTCGCCCAAGGGTAAGGCCCGGCATCTGGCTGGCCGCCACATAGTAGCGTTGCACGACACCGGCGCCGACATCCCCCAGCGCCGCCCTTTGCAGGCTCGCCAGCATTGCCAGAAGACGCCCACAGTGGTACGCGGGTTCAGGGTGTTCTTTGTTCAGATAGGCATTCATACCGTGATTTCCTCCTTTGCGAATGAAGTATGCTTTGATTAAACCCATACGGGCATGGTTGAACGGTTTGTCGTCAATAAGGTCAGTGCGGAAACGGGCCAGTGCCTGGGCGATGAGGGGCTGGGGAATCGGCAACCCGGCCAGGACGACACGCCAAAGGGTCGTTGCCGTTGGTGCAGGAAAGTCTTTTAAATCCCGTACGATTGCACCGCACACTGCCATAAATTTCTGATCAGGAGCCAGTTTGCCGCCGTTTCGGGCAACAATCTCCAGGTCGGAGAACCATTGTTCGATTCTGGCAACCAGTTCCTCAAAACTCCCCTCCATCCAGTCACGCACCATAACCCGTCCCGCTGCACCCGATACGGTCATGGCAAAGTAACGGTTATTAGCCGGAATCGGTCGCTCTCCGGTACGCAGAGAGTCGAGGATTTTTCTAGCCGTGCTTTGTGCTGCTGCCTCAGTCTGTTCAGGCGGTTCAAATAAAAAAGTCAACGGATCGTCTTCCGGTTTGACTGCCTCCTTGAACCAATGAACGACAAGGGCCTTAGCCATTTTTCGGGAGTGATTCTTGTCTTTGATAAGATAATTGAGTGCATCAACATACATGCGGGTCGAATTCTCCCCCATGGCGGCATTGCTCGACTGCTCCAGGCCGAATGAGCAAAACGCCGCCTTGTCGAAACCAACCATGACATCTCCCATTCCCAGACCACCGACGCCGGAAAGTCCGGTAATTTTCGGTTGTGTGGAAAGCGGGTCCAGCACCTCTCCGGTCAGGAAGCAAACCATTCCGGCAGAAACCGCATCACGCAAATCTTGCCTTTCCGGTTTGCCACTTTTCAGCTTTTCTTGTGGCTTCCCTTTTGCCAGGTCTGTCTCGCGCCATTTGCGCCACCAGTCCAGTACCTCTGCTTGCTGCAAAGGATTCGTGCCAGCAATGCGCCAGCGCAGCCAGTCGGTCGGCTTGGCCTTTTCCGCTGACAGACGCGCACGTAACTCTTCCACCTGTTCAACGTCATTGAGAAACTGTGCAAGGGGCTGAATGGCCATAGCCGCCACTGACGCCTGACGAACCATTTCCTTGAAGTAAGTTTGTTTCTTCCGAGATCCTGCAACCTTTTTCGGGTCTTCGTTGGGTTTGCAGAGAAGGGTTATCGTCTGCAAGGTTTCCACGAGGAAATGGGCGCGACCACCGGCATTCATTTTGTCCATAGCAGGGCACTTTGGTGTCTGTTCTCCCTTGTCATCTCCCAGAGGCAATACATTGACCAGTTGACCGTCCAGGGAAAGTTCCGCAAGCCATCTTACCGTCCGAGAGGTAAAGCCAGGTTCTGGGTCGAGGCCGGGGGTCTTCTGAGCGTACCGAACAAGTTCTTGAAGCATCAGATTATCCCCCTTTCCGGTTTCCGTACCTTTTCGCTCTCGAAGGGCGGAACCTCCAGAACGCCCCCCTTCACCGTGGCATCGAAGAGGGAGATGAAGGGCTCATCGTCCAGAACGATGTCGCGCCGCAAATCGAAGACATCGTAGAGCATCCAGCCGATGTGCTGATCAAAAAGGATCGCCCGCTTTGAGGAGGATTCACTATGCTGAACGTATTCAAAGAAGGCCGGGAATTCGCTGCAACCAAAGAAGGGTTGCTGGAAACATTTTCCTTGTTTCGCTCGCCGTTCGAATATGCTGTCGAACTTATTGGTCTGCTCCGGTGTGGAAAATTTCGGTTTGGGGATGATCCGAGCGGTCAGGCGGTAGCGGACATTTTTCAGCGCCATGGTTTGCCGCTGGGTCCGGCCCTTCTGGTCGGTGCCTAACTCATCCTTGCCTCCATCGGCCCAAAGCGGCTCCGGCTGTTCGCGTCCTTCCATCCAAGCCTTGATGGTCCTGTCTGACGGGACTTTGTCCTTGACCTCATTTCGCCGCAGGGCAATGTAACGGGGCATCTCCAAGATTTCGATCAACTCCATCTGCCAGTGGAAATAGGGACGGATGCCATGATCGTCGCGGATTCCCTCCCAGTAAATGGCATCGAAGATCCCCCGTGCGGCGGACGGCGTGATGACCGGGTAGCTGAACCGCTCCACCTTCATCTCCGGGCGGGTGAAGCAGGCCAAGTCGCCCCATACTTCCAGGGTGTGGGTCTTGTTATTCACATTTTTCCTCCTTTCTTCAGGCAATTAGAATCTGTTGTGATTGCGGTAAGCGCAGCCCCAAAATCTCATCATAAAAAACGCGGTCGCGATCTTCCAGAATATACCATTCGTCTGAGGTACCCTTGCCATAGCGTAGCTTTGCCGGAATCAGCACCTCCCACGCGGGGTGGTCTTGTTTTGGCCGGAAGACGCTGACCGCCAGCCCCTGGGATCGCCGTATCCATTGGGCGTTTATCCCTTCCTCGTCCTGACGACGACTCAAGTCAATGAACTGATCAATATTCTGTTCGTAGGGAACCAGCACCTGGATGGCTGACTGATCAATCAACCGGTATTCCTCTGCAACGCGAACGAAATCAACGGCAGTCACTGCATCCGTAAGTTCTTTGCTTTGGGCTTCCGGCTTACTTAGGTCATACAGCCGGTGATAGTAGTCACGGAACACCGCTGGATCGTTAAGATCAAGGCCCGCCTCGCCAGATAGGATCAGCATCGTTCGGGTAACCTCTGTTGCTTGGTAATAGGCCCGTGTCGGATAGCGCTTCCGGTAGTTGCCCGTGACGGCTGGCTCGAACACCCGCACCTCCCCCAGTCTCCGCTTGCCGTCGTCATCCTTGAGGCGCCCCTCCCGGTTACAGCGTCCGGCGGCCTGGGCAATGGCATCCAGCGGCGCGAGGGCGCGATAGACAACGGGAAAATCAACATCCACGCCGGCCTCGACGCATTGGGTGGAAATCAAGCGACAAGGCTTCCCGTGCTTCAATCTGGCGCGCACGTCGTCCAGAACCGTCCGGCGATGGTATGCACAGAGGTTAGTGGAGAGATGAAGGATGGCCTCATCGTCCTTCATCTCTTCGAGGAGCGCCGCCGCATGGCTCTTGAGGTTTACAACGCAAAGCACTTGTTTCTCGCGCCGAAGTTCATCCGCCAGTGTTGGCCATTCCGTAACTTCACCTTGATTCGGCCAATGGACATCATACCGCCGGAGTATGCCGTAGAGGCGAGGATGCTCTGGCGCCGCTTCTGTTGGCCGCCACCCTGTAGGAACGTATGAGCTCACCGCAATATCCAGGGCATCGAACGCCGGTTGGGTTGCGGTCGCGAAAAGAACTGTGGTCCGGTATGTGTTGGACAGATGCGACAAAGCCGCAAGAGTCGGCACAGTCAATGATTGTGGCAATGTCTGCGCCTCATCAAACATGATGACCGATTCCATAAGATTATGCAGTTTACGACAAGCTGACGGTCGATTGGAAAAAAGCGATTCGAGTAGTTGCACGTTGGTGGTGACGATAATCGGGGCATCCCAATTCTCTGAGAGAAGCCGACGAGCACGTTCGACGGCAAACTCCGCGTCACCTTTCGCCTCTTCACTGCCCAGGCCGGCAAGGCTATGATGCTCAAGCACGTACTGTTCCGGAAACGATTGGAACACGGCCCGGTAAATGGCCGCTGTCTGTTCGATGATCGACAAATACGGGACAGCAAGAATAATCCGCTTCTGATTGTTGCGAACCGCGTGCTCCAAAGCGAATTTGAGCATGGCCAAAGTCTTGCCGCTGCCGGTTGGCGCGGTCAATGTAAAGAGTCCAGGCGCGGCAGCTGCGGAGGATTTGGCCATCTCCCAAAGAGTGTTTCTAGCATCCAGCACGTTCTTGTCCGCTTCGCTGGTGCAGCGGACTTTGCCATCCATGAACCGCTCCAGGACGTCAAGAGCCTCTTTCGCCTTCAGTTCCGGTCCTGGATCGCGATACCTCTTGCCCCACGCATCCCCTTCGAAGTGGGCCTCCGTATCCAGGAAGTCGGCATCTGTCAGGCATGAGAAGAGCATCCTGACATCCAGCATGGTGGCAACAGGATTCTGAAATCCCTCCTGCGGCTTTATAACCAGATTCGAAGGCTTAGCCACCACAAGAAGGTCTTCTGAAAATCTGGCCTTGAGACGATTGACATCCGTGTCGCTGAGTTTCAGTTTGAGGGGGTGCCGTTCGACAAGCTTTTGGGCAGACGCATTTCTCAGGCAAGAGATAGATTGGAGTCCTATGTGGTGACCTTGAATAGCCAAAGCTGCGGCTGCGGCATGGTGTTCCAGAGCAACCCATACACCTGGTGACCAGTGATCCAACCCGCTGACTTCGCCCCGCAAACGCGCTTGGAAAAGATCCGCATACTTTCCGAGGTCGTGAAATTGTCCACCAAGGACCGCCTCGTCAGTCCAAGATGCATCACCAGCAAAATTCCTCGCCGCTTCGGCAACATTCGTCAAATGAGTTGCCAATGGATGCTTTTGTCCTTCTGCATTTGCACTATGTGCGTAGAAAGTTTCGGTCATTCGTAATCCCTTAGCAAATGAAAGTTGTCTTTCTCATCCTTGGAGACGATGCAATCGAATGTTTTCAATATGATTCAGACTATTTGTAAATTTCAGTCATATCATGCAGTCGCATCAAGTTTTCTCTTGTCCGCTCTTACCTCACATGTTGTCTCCCCGCCCGCCTGTTCTCTCGAAACCGATCTTACGGCGCGGTTTGGCTGGCCGGCTCACCCTCGTGATCAACTATTCATGGCGCTTTTGAAAAAAGCAACCCCCAAACGTCAGACGCATGTCGCATTATTTTTGAAAATGTTCGGCCTGGTCGAAATTGAGATGATGTCGGGATCGTCCTCATCGCTTATGTTCATTTTACTCTGGCAACAACTATCTAAAATTCCATCATTCCTGCGGAAGCCCGAATCTACTGAAAAGACTGCATGCCCCCAGCTTTGGCGTCGCCTCCCGCTCGTAGCGCCTTTCCATGTTTCTTGTGGAACCGGGTTTTTGATCATCAGTCCGCGCTAACCTCATGTAAGGTTAAATGGTTGGAAGTGGATTCCCGCCTGCGCGAGAATGACAAGGGGGATGCGGGCATGGCTTTTTTATTGAAAATAAAAATTATTTACGCGTAAATATTCTTATCTATTTATTTGATATTATTACACATATTTGACGAGCCCGAAATTTCATGCCAAATTTTTGCTCGGTTTTGGTTCATCGGCCGGGTCGGGTTGAGTTACATTTTCGTTATCGATCCGGTTGACTTTCCCAGGGATTAAAGACTTTTGCCTGACAACGCGCCATGTCCTGCACATTGCGTGTGACGACGATAAGACCGTGGACACTGGCAGTGACGGCGATCAGGCTGTCGACAACGGGCAGTTTCTCGCCTCGCTTCTCCGCCTCGCCCAGCAGCGTTCCCCAGGCCCAGGCAATTTCCGCGTCGATCTCCACAAGGCGCTGTCCGAATCGCATCACAAGATCATTGCTGACCCATGATTGCAGTTTTTCTCTTTTCTCGCCATCCGGCAGCCTTGTGATCCCTTTGATGATTTCTCCCAGGGTCAGTACGCTCAGATACATCCTGCTCTCATCGCCGGCATCCATCCAACGGATCACCGCCGGATGTGGCTCCTTCTTCACAAGTTCCGAGATCACGCAGGTATCCAGAAGGTACTTCATAGCGGAACCTCTCGGGACACATCTTTGCTTCTCTCAAGATCGAGATCCGTGTCATAGAGAGGGGATTGCCGGAAAAATTCGCGCAGGGATGTGTGGGGACGGGTGAGGTTTTGAAATTCCTCGAAGGAAACCACAACCACAGCGGGCTTGCCGCGCAAGGTAATGGTTTGCGGTCCCTCACGCAGCGCGTGCTCAACGACCTGGCTCAAGCGGCTTTTGGCCTCCTGCAATTGCCAGGAGGGGTCTTTGGTTTTTGTATTGTCTCTCGTCATATGGCCTCCCATGTCTGTCTAGTCAGACCAGACGTTTTGATTTCTTTATACCATATGGTTACTTAGGACCGCAATGACATTTTTTATTGAAAATAAAAAATATAAACGCGTTTATATTTTTATCTGTAGGATATTGTTACATGTATAGCAATGAGCCAAAAGTGCATGCCAAATTATTACTCGGCTTTGGTTCCTCTTCCGGATCGGGTTGAATATCTGAAAGGGGTAAGAGGTAAAGCTGGTTCCGTACGTAGGTTTCACTGGCCGCCATGAATTTCCTCCTCGTTCGTCAGGATAAAAAATATTCACATGGTCTGACTGTTTTAGCTGCCCCATTGTACAAAAATTCTTGGAAATATCAAAGCTTAAATGAAATATTAGCATCGGTTGCGGCGTCGTCGGGGGACGGCTTGCGGGATCATAGGTGTTGCAATGTGAAATTTATCGTTTTTCGCTGATGGATCAGACGTTCCGACATTGTATGGGGCGAGGAACATTTCCATATTGCAGAAACGGGACAAATCGGCGTATGATCCGCAAAAATCGTCAAGCATTAATTCTGTGAGTAAGGTGTTTCATGAATCCGTTCCGGATCGTTACTGAATTCGAGCCGAAGGGGGACCAGCCAAACGCCATTGCGGCGCTGGTCGAGGGCATTGAAAAGGGACACGGCCACCAGGTCCTTCTGGGGGTGACCGGTTCCGGCAAGACGTTTACCGTCGCCAACGTCATTCACGCCGTCCAGCGGCCCGCCCTGGTCATCGCCCATAACAAGACGCTCGCCGCACAGCTTTACGGCGAGTTCAAAACCCTGTTTCCGGACAATGCCGTCGAGTATTTCGTAAGCTATTACGATTACTATCAGCCGGAAGCCTATATTCCGAGTACGGATACATACATCGAAAAAGATTCATCTATCAACGAAGAGATCGACAGGCTGCGCCATTCCGCCACCCATTCCCTCCTGGATCGCGGCGACGTGATCATTGTGGCCAGCGTCTCGTGCATTTACGGTCTCGGCTCTCCCGAAGCCTATCTCGGGATGATGCTTTTTCTCGAAGAGGGGATGGAGATCCAGCGGGACGACATGTTGCGCAGGCTGGTGGAGATTCAGTATGAACGGAACGACATCGATTTTCACCGGGGGACCTTCCGCGTCCGGGGCGATGTGGTGGAAATTCTCCCCCCGTATGAGGACGAGAGGGCCATCCGGGTGGAATTCTTCGGGGACACCGTCGAATCCATCTCCGTGGTGGATCCCCTGCGGGGCAGGAAGCTTTCCCGTCTCCGGAAAATTGCCGTGTATCCGGGGAGCCACTTTGTGACGACAAAAGAAAATATGAGGCGGGCCATCGTCGCAATCCGGGAGGAACTCGGGGAAAGGCTCCGGGAGCTGCACGGACAGAACAAGCTTCTCGAAGCCCAGCGGCTGGAGCAGCGGACGCATTTCGATATCGAAATGATGGAGGAAATGGGCTACTGCCAGGGCATTGAAAATTATTCCCGCCACCTCACAGGGCGCAAACCCGGTGAGCCGCCCCCCACCCTCATGGAATACCTGCCGGAAAACGCCCTGATCGTCATCGATGAGAGCCACGCCACCATTCCCCAGCTTGGCGGAATGTACAAGGGCGACCGGTCCCGCAAGGAAACTCTTGTAAACTACGGCTTTCGCCTGCCTTCCGCCCTGGACAACCGGCCGTTGATGTTTCAGGAATACGCGAATTTCGCAAATCAGAGGATATACGTGTCGGCGACGCCTGCGGATCATGAAGTGCAAAAAGCACGGGGAAGGGTGGTGGAGCAGATTATCCGGCCGACGGGCCTCATGGACCCGGAGATTGTCGTGAAGCCCGTCCAGCACCAGGTTGACGATCTCCTTTCGGAAATCCGGGACAGGGCGCAGAAAGGGGAGCGGGTTCTCGTGACCACCCTGACCAAAAGGATGGCGGAGAACCTGACCTCATATTACCAGAGTCTGGGCGTCCGGGTGCGTTATCTCCATTCCGATATTCACACCCTGGAGCGGGTGCGGATTATCCGGGATTTGCGTCTGGGCGAATTCGACGTACTGGTTGGAATCAATCTTTTGCGGGAAGGCCTCGACATCCCCGAAGTATCCCTCGTGGCCATTCTGGACGCCGACAAGGAGGGATTTCTCCGGTCCGAGCGGTCACTGATCCAGACGAGCGGCAGGGCGGCCAGGAATATTGCGGGCCAGGTCATCATGTATGCCGACAGGGTGACAAAATCTATCCGGGCCTGTCTCAATGAGACGGAAAGAAGGAGAAAAATCCAGGGAAATTATAATGAAATGCACGGAATTACCCCGGAATCCATCAAAAAATCGATCAGCGATATCCTGACATCGGTCTATGAGGCCGATTATGTGACCGTGCCCGTTTCTTTCGGGGACCTGGGGTTTGATGTTTCGGAAGAAGAGCTTCCGGTCATGATCGGGAAGCTGAAGGCGGAGATGAAGCAGGCCGCCAAAGAACTCGAATTTGAGAAGGCGGCGGCGCTCCGGGACAGGATCAAGGAACTCACCGCCATTCTCGTCGAAATGGGGGGAGAGACTTAGGCGGCCTTTCACCCGCCCCCACCCAGCACCTTGTAAAGCGTCACCAGATTGGACAGCCGGGCCAGGCGGAGAACGGTAAGTCCCTGCTGCACCGCATAGAGAGAGCGCTGCGCATCCAGGACGCCCAGGTAGCCGTCTATTCCCTTCGTATAACGTACATTCGAGAGACGGTAGGTTTCTGCAACTGCGTTGACCAGGGATTGCTGCGCCGATAGCTGCCGGTCCACCGTGCCCCGAACGGCAAGGGCGTCGGCCACTTCCCGAAAGGCGGTCTGAATTGCCTTCTCGTATTGGGCCACGGCAATTTCCTGTTCTATCTTCGTGGCGTCATAGGCCGACCACATGCGGGCGTCAAAAATCGGCAGAACGATCTGTGGCGCGAAACTCCACGTATCCGAGCCGGATTTGAAGAGCCCGGATAGATCTGCGCTTGCGGTTCCGATTGCGGTCGTCAAGGCAATGCGAGGGAAGAAAGCCGCCCGGGCGGCGCCGATATTGGCGTTGGCCGCTTTGAGACGATGTTCCGCCGCCAAAATGTCAGGCCGGCGCAGGAGAACCTCGGAGGATATTCCGGGGGAAATCTCTCTGGGCGGAATGACGCTGCCCAACTCCGTCGGCAAAAGTTCTCCCGGTGCAGGAGAGCCGACAAGAAGGTCCAAAGCGTTTTCATCCTGGGCCACCAGTTGTGTGTAACGGGCGGCATCTACCCGGGCGATGTCCACCTGGCTTTGCGCTCGACGGAGATCCAGTTCGGATGCGAGTCCGACGTCATGGCGTCGCCGGATCAAATGGTAGGCTGCCCGTTGGTTTTCAAGGGTAGACTCGGTCAGTTTGAGGTTTTCCCGATCCGCGGCAAGGGCAAGATAGGCGTTGGCAATAGCGGACACCAGCAGGATACGCGCACTGCGGCCTGCCTGCTCTGTGGCGAGGAACTCCTCCAGCGCCCGATCTTTCAGGCTGCGGATACGACCGAAGAAGTCGATCTCCCAGGAAATGATGCCGAGATTGACACCGTATTGTTCCACCACCGTCGCTTTTCCGGTGGTTGAAAGATCGGCGGGCACTCTTTGTTTGCTCATGCTGCCGGTGGCATTTACGGAAGGCAGAAGCTCGGCGCGCTGGATGCCGTACAGGGCCCGCGCCCTTTCAACATTCAGGGCGGCAAGCCGCAGGTCACGATTGTTTTTCAGTGCCATCGTGATGATCTTTTGAAGTTTTTCATCCGTGAAGAATTCCTGCCACTTCAGTTCCGAGGCTGTCGGAGCGCCGGTCAAAGCCCCGGTTTCTTGATAGGCCGTACCCTTCGGCCAGTCTACAGGGACGGGAGCGGCGGGTCTCGTGTATTTCGGGGCCAGGGTGCAGCCACCCATCCCGAGAGCGATGCCAATCAATAGAAAAAGCAGGTATCTATGCATATTATTGCTCCCCTGATGTATTTACATCATCTGTCTTGGCTGCTTCACGCTGCCTGCGTTTGCCGAAGAGCTTTTCAATCAACACATAAAAGAGCGGTGAAAAAATAATTACCAGAAAGGTGGCTGTCACCATCCCGCCCAAAACGCCGGTGCCGATGGCATTCTGTGCCCCCGCGCCGGCGCCGGTGGTCAGGGTCAGAGGCAGGACTCCGAAGCCGAAGGCCAGCGAAGTCATAATAATGGGACGAAATCGTAATCTTGTCCCTTCCAGAGTCGCCTCGATCAGCCCCATCCCTTCTTCCACCCGGGCCTTGGCGAATTGGACGATCAGAATGGCATTTTTGGTAGTCAATCCCAGGGTGGTTAAAAGCCCGATCTGAAAATAGACATCGTTGTGCAGCCCCCGCATGGTCGAGGCGATGACGCCGCCGATGGCCCCCAGAGGCAGGGCCAGCAGGATCGAGATGGGAATGGTCCAGCTCTCGTACAGGGCTGCAAGGCACAGAAAAATCACCAGTATGGAAAAAGCATACAGGAAGGGCACCTGGGAGCCCGTCATCCGCTCCTGATAGGAAAGTGCGTTCCATTCAAACCCGATCCCCTGGGGCAGTTTAGCAACGATTTCCTCCATCGCCTGCATGGCTTCACCGGAACTTTTCCCCGGCGTCGGCTCGCCCCAGATGTTAATCGACGGGAAACCGTTGTAGCGCTCCAGCCTTGGAGAACCGGATGTCCAATGGCCGGACGCAAAGGAAGAAAAGGGGACCATCTTGCCCGCCGTATTCCGCACGTAGAGTTTTTCCAGATCCTTTGGCAACATGCGGTAGGGGGCGTCCGCCTGAACAAATACCCGCTTGACCCGGCCGCCCTGAATAAAATCATTGACATAAGCGCCGCCGAAGGCCGCCGTAATGGTGCTGTGGATGGAAGTGATGGGGATCCCCAGAGCGCCCGCCTTTTCCCAGTCCACGTCGATATGGTATTGGGAGACGTCTTCCATGCCGTTGGGCCGGACGGCGGTCAATCTCGGATCCTTTGCGGCCATGCCAAGAAGCTGGTTGCGGGCCGCCATCAGGGCTCCGTGGCCCAGGCCGCCGCGGTCCAGCAATTGAAAGTCGAACCCTCTGGCGTTGCCCAGTTCGATGACGGGAGGGGGTGGAAAGGCGAACACCAGGGCGGCGCGGGTTTGCGAGAAGGCCTTCATGGCCCTGCCTGCAATGGCCTTTACCCTCATGTCCGACCGCTTGCGGAGTTTCCAGTCCTTGAGCTTGACAAACACCATACCGTTGGTCTGTGCCCTTCCGGAATAGCCGATACCGGAAATGGTCATACAGGATTCCACCGTTTCTTTTTCGTTTTCCTGAAAATAATCACGGATGTCGTCCACGACCTTCCTGGTCTGCTCCAGGGTGGCGCCTGTGGGCATGATCACCTGGGCAAGCAGAATCCCCTGATCTTCATCTGGAAGATAGGCGGTGGGCATACGCAAAAACAAAAACCCCATCACTGCCGCTATCAAAACGAAAACGGTCAGATACCGTTTTTTCCTGGCAAGGGCGTTGCCGACCAGCTTCAAAAACAGGTCTCTGAAGCGGGAAAAGGAGCGATCGAACCATAAGAAAAAGGGGCGCAGGAAGAAAATCGCGTTTTCTGCCGGTTCGTGACCCGCGGCAACCGGCTTGAGGAGAGATGCGCAGAGAACCGGCGTCAGGATCAGGGCCACTGCGACCGAAAGAAGCATGGAGGCAATGATGGTCACTGAAAACTGGCGGTAGATGACGCCGGTCGAGCCGCCAAAAAACGCCATGGGGCCGAAGACCGCCGAGAGAACCAGCCCGATGCCGATCAGGGCGCTGGTGATCTGTTCCATGGACTTGGCGGTGGCTTCCCGTGGGGAAAGTCCCTCCTCGCTCATGATCCGCTCCACGTTTTCCACTACCACGATGGCGTCGTCCACAAGAAGGCCGATGGCCAGCACCATGGCGAACATGGTCAGCATGTTGATGGAAAACCCGAATAAACCCAGGATCGCGAAGGTTCCCAGGAGCACCACGGGCACCGCGATGGTCGGGATAAGGGTGGCCCGGATGTTCCCCAGGAATAGATACATGACCAGAAAGACCAGCAGGATCGCCTCAAACAGGGTCTTGACCACCTCCTCGATGGCCACCCTGACAAAGGGGGTGGTGTCATAGGGATAGACGACCTTCATGGCGGGAGGGAAGTACCGGCTCATTTCTTTCATTTTGGCCTTGACCGCATCGGCCGTCTCCAGCGCGTTGGCGCCGGCGGCCTGCCGGATGGCCAGGGCGGCAGCGGGTTTGCCGTTATAAAAGCCCTGGATGTCGTAGGCCTCGGTTCCCAGTTCCGTCCGTCCGACATCCCTGATCCGCACGATGGAGCCGTCCGGATTGATGCGAACGGGGATGGCGGCAAACTCTTCAGGCGTCTTGAGCAAGCTCTGGACGACGATGGACGCATTCAGACGCTGCCCTTCAATAGCCGGCGCTCCGCCGAACTGCCCAGCCGAAATCTCCACGTTGTAGGCTCGTAACGCCGTGATGACATCCTGCACCGTCAGGCGGTAATCCGTCAGCTTGTCGGGATTGAGCCAGACACGCATGGCGTATTGGGAGCCGAAGTTTTCCACCTCGCCCACACCCGGCACCCGCGCCAGAACCTTCTCGAGGTTGGATTGGGCGTAGTCCCTCAAGTCGCCGCCGTCCATGCTTCCGTCTTCCGAGATCAGGCCCACGATCATCAGGTAATTCCTCGTGGCCTTACCGACGGTGACGCCCTGGCTTTGTACCACCTCGGGCAGATTTGCCATGGCAAGTTGAAGCTTGTTCTGCACCTTGGCCCAGGCGAAGTCCGGATCGGTTCCCGGGGCAAAGGTCAGTTCGAGACGCGAACCACCCGCCGAATCGCTGGTGGCGGACAGATAGATCATCTTGTCCAGGCCCGTCATCTTCTGCTCGATGATCTGCGTCACGCTGTTTTCCACGGTTTCCGCAGAGGCCCCGGGATAAAAAGACTGAATGTATATGGACGGAGGGGCGATGGGGGGGTATTGTGATATGGGCAGATTGTATATCGCAAGCCCACCCGCCACCATGATGATGAGGGCGATGACCCAGGCGAAGACCGGACGATCCAGAAAGAATTTCGATAACATCACGCGCCCCCGTCAGTTCTGTTTTGAAGCAGGCCGGATTGCGTTTTCGCGTCCTGCACTATCTTTTCGGCCGTCGTCAAAAGGGACGGCTTTCACGGAAGCCCCCGGCCGTGCTTTTTGTAGACCCTCGACGACCACCCGATCACCGGCAGCAAGACCTGAGGAAACGAGCCATCGGTTACCGATGGCTCGATCAAGTGTGAGCATCCGCTGCTGAACCTTCCCTTCGGCATCCACGATTAGTACAACAGGATTCCCCTTGGGATCGCGGGTCACGGCCTGCTGCGGGATCAGGATGGCCTGTGTATTGACGCCTTCCTGAATTACTGTTCGGACAAACATGCCCGGCAGGAGAAGACCTTTCGGATTGGGAGCGACTACCCGCAGCATGACGGACCCTGTTGACGGATCAACCGTGACATCGCGGAATTGAAACGTACCTTCCAGGGAATATGGGGTGCCGTCTTCCAGGATGAGCCGCACCTTGTTTCGGTTCTTTCCGCCGGGATTGAGGCGTCCGTCCTCCAGGCGGCGCTGCAATCTCAGCAGTTCCGCGGTGGATTGGGGCAAATCCACGTAAATGGGATTCAGTTGTTGAATGGTTGCAAGGGCCACGGGCTGATGCGCCGTCACCAGCGCCCCCTCTGTCACATTGGATTTGCCTATGCGGCCGGAGATGGGAGCGGTAATGCGTGTATAGCCCAGACTGATTCGTGCCGTTTCAACCGTCGCTTTCCAATACTGAATGTCGGCTTCGGACTGCCTCAGGGCGGCGGTGGCATCGTCGGAATCCTGCTGACTGACTGCCTTGTCGGCAAGCAATTCCTGGACGCGCTCGGCCCTTGATCGTATAGCCGGCAGATTGGCTTTGGCCCTATCGAGTGCGGCGCTTGCATTATCGAGGGCCGCCTTAAAGGGGGCAGGATCGATCTGATAGAGCACCTGGCCGGCCTTGACATCGGCGCCTTCCGTAAAGAGGCGTTTCTGGATGAGGCCATTGGCCTGGGGCCGGATTTCCGCGACAAGGCAGGCGGATGTGCGGCCTGATAATTCCGTGGTGATCGCTACCTTCTCCGGATGAACCGTTACGATGGCGACTTCAGCAGGGCCGCCCCGGGGCGGTCCGTTCGCCGCATTCTGCTGTCCGCAACTCACCAGTATCAGAAATCCAGAGAGAACCCCTGTGGCGGCAATGATTTTAGCTCTGTTACTGATCAGCATGCAACACCTCTGTGTTTTTATTTGAATTCGTCAGCGTACACATTTCCCTTTATCCCATCCCAACATGCCTCTACGCTTTTTATAATCAGCGCATCATCCAATTCGAGCAAACCGAGGGTGTGATCCCGGGCCAGGGCAATCAAGGGACCGAAAGCCAGGGCAGCAAGCACTGGCAGGGGCAGATCTTTCATGGCCTGCCGGGCGATTCCCTGTTCAAAAAGATCCGTGAATATGTCACGATTATCGGATTTGCGCAGAATCTTGTCCCTGCGCAAGGACACGCCATATGGAGAATTGTAATACTGTTCCAGAAAACGAAAATAAAGAGGGTGAGAGACAAGATATTTAAGCAGCATTGTGCAAAGATAGATAAACCTTTCTCTGATCGGTTTTTCGTCAGAGTAACCTTCCGTGAGCGTGGCGATGAGCTTTTCTTCGACTTCGCGATGCAACGCCTTGATAAGCGCGTCTTTGTTCTCGAAATAGCGGTAGATCGTCCCGGCTCCCACTCCCGCTTTTTCGGCGATCATGGCCATCGGGGCTCCGTGAAAGCCGTGTTCCACGATGAGTTCCAGGGACGCTCGAATGATGTCGTCACGCTTGTCTGATTTTTTCATGGCTCAAATAAGGAACCGGATAGGAATGAATGTTCACTCCGTTAACATTGTTGAAAATACTTTGTCAAGGACTTTCTGCGGCTTTTTTTCTGGACAATATCTTATGGACAATTGCCGGTGTTTGTGGCAGCTTTCTACCTCAATTCAAAAGCATTATGCCCGGCAAGGATGCAAAAAAATAGGCTCACGCCGAGTGGATTGACTGGAGGATCGTTCTCATGCGCAGCGCCTTTCTTCTGTGGAAAAATACCCGGATGATCGTCCTGGTGTCGGTATGCGCCGCCATCTATGCGGCCACGCTGATCGCCTTCAAGACAGCCATACCCCTCGTTCCCGGCATTACGGAGGTGAGGGTCGCCGGTGTCTTTCCCGTCGCCTTGGGGTTTCTTTTCGGTCCCGCCGGCGCCTGGGGGCTGGCATTCGGCAATCTCATCGGCGATATTTTCGGCGGCACCCTGACGCCCGCCTCTTTCGGCGGTTTTATCGGAAACTTTCTTATGGGCTATCTTCCCTACACCCTCTGGACAACCCTGGCTCCCTTTGCGGAAAAATCATACCAGTGGAACACCGGAAGCTGGCGAAGCTGGACGAGCTATATCATGGTTGCCTTTATTGCCAGCGCTTCCTGCGCCGTCGTCATCAGCGTGGTGGTCGATGTTCTGGGGATGGTACCTTACGCCGTTCTGACCAAGATCATTGTGATCAATAACACCATCGGGGCGTTGATCGGCGTGATCCTCCTGATTGCCGTTTATGATGTCACGAAAAAGCATCTTGGCCTTGTCTGGACCGACATTATGGATGCGGACGAGACAAAGGGTAAATTGAGGAAAACCGCCGGCGCCTGGATGGTGGCGGCCTTCGCAATCGTCGGGGTTGCCGCCGGTTTTGTTCCCGGTCTTCCCATTGTCGCCATCGGCTGGGTGTCGGCTGCGGGCATCATTTTCAGCAGCCTCCTTCTGTGATATGAATATGGGCATATCTGTTTCTTTCGAGGATGTTTCCTATACCTACCACAACGGCGACATTCCCGCCTTGCAGCACATATCGGGCGATATTAAAGACGGTTCTTTCGTGGTGATGATGGGACACGGCGGGGCAGGGAAGTCCAGCCTGTGTTTTGCCGTCAACGGATTGATTCCCCGATTCTACCGTGGGAAGTATTCAGGCCGGTTAACCGTGGGGGGAAGAGACGTGTCCCAAACGTCCATCGCCGATCTGGCGAAAACAGTGGGCCTTGTCTTCCAGGATTTCGAAGCCCAGCTTTTTTCCACCAATGTGGAGCTGGAGATGGCCTTCGGGCCCGAAAACCAGGGAATTTCCCGCGAGGGAATCGGGAAGCGCATTGACCGTTACCTTCGGTTCGTGGGCCTGGAGGGGATGCAGCGTCGGGATACGGCCACCCTGTCGGGGGGGCAGAAGCAGCGTCTGGCCATTGGATCGGTTCTTGCCATGGAGCCCTCCGTGCTGGTCATGGATGAGCCGACCACCGATCTGGACCCTTACGGACGGGAACGGATTCTGTCTCTCTCGGAGGAGTTGAAAAATCATGAAAGGACCCTCATCCTCATAGATCATGAACCGGACGCCGCCGTGGGAGCGGACGAGATCTGGCTGCTCCGGAACGGTCAGTTGGCGGCCCAGGGCACGCCGGGAAAGATTCTCACCGATACTGCCCTGCTGGAATCCTGCGGCATCAAGGCTTTGCCAACCCTGGCGCTTTTCTCCGCCATGGGATGGCCGTGGCAGCCCCTGACGCTGGAAGAAGCGATCTTTCTGATTTCAAAACACGATCTGGCGCCCCGCCGGAAAAGCGGGATGGACGGCAATCGCAGGAAATCGTCGAACCGTCATGTCGTCCTTGAAGCGAAGGACCTTTCTTTCCGTTATCCGGAAACGTCGGCCGACGTGTTGCAGGGCGTCAACCTGACCGTCCGGGAAGGCGAATTTGTCGCCATTTTAGGACAGAACGGTTCCGGGAAAAGCACCCTGGCCAGACAATTCAACGGTCTTCTCAAGCCCACATCGGGCGAGATGCTGGTGCAGGCGAAGGCGACGACGTCCCTGAAGCACAGAGAGCTTGCCCGACTGGTTGGATATGTGTTTCAAAACCCGGATCATCAGATCTTTGCCTCTTCGGTGCGGGAGGAAGCAGGGTTTGGCCTTCGCGTTCTCGGCGAGGATCCAGGCAGGATTAAAATCCGGGTTGAGGAAGCCCTTGCCGCAACGGGCCTTGCAGGTTATGAGGAGCGCTCTCCCTTTCTTCTGACCAAGGGAGAGCGGCAGCGGGTGGCGGTGGCCTCGATCCTTGCCGCCAAACCGGCGGTTCTCATCCTTGACGAACCCACCACAGGTCTGGATTACCGCCATCAGCGCGATGCCATGGAGATGCTGAAGTCCCTCAACCGGATCGGTCATACGATTATCGTCATCACACACGCCATCTGGATCGCCGAGACGTATGCAGACCGCACCATCGTCATGAAGGACGGGCGGATCATCATGGACGGGCCGACCCGTGAGGTGTTCAGGGACGAGACGCGGCTGGGGGAGACGTCTCTGAGCCCTTCGCCCATCGTCAGGCTAAGCAACCGGCTTTCGATGAATGCCCTTACCCTGAACGATCTGGTTGAGGAGCTGAAATCATGAACCTGTCCCTCTATCGTGATGAAGACACGTGGTTGCACCGCCTCGATTCGCGGACGAAAATGATAGGGGTCATGATAATTTTTGTCCTTTGCCTGTGCTTCAACCACCCCTTATACATGGCGGGAATGGCTTCTGCGATGTTTGCGATCGCCGTGTCCTCCCGGGCGCATCCCGTCCTCTGGAACCTCAGACACATCCTGATTCTCCTTATCCTCTTCAGCTCGGTCCTATGGCCTTTTTTTATCAAGGGGCCGACGACGGTCTGGACGTGGAAAACGCTTGCAGTCAGCCGGGAATCCCTGTTGTACGGCATTGCAATGGGGCTGCGTCTGGCCACCTTCGTCATGGCGGGTCTGGTTTTCCTTGCAACGACGCGAAACGAAGAAATCACCGGCGGCCTCATTCGAATGGGCCTTCCATACCCCATAGCGTTTGCCCTTGTAACGGCTCTCCGGCTGGTTCCCACCTTTGCCGGCGCCGGAGCGACAATTGTTCAGGCTCAGGTATCCAGGGGGCTGGATCTGGAATCGAAAAATATCTTCGGCCGCCTTGCCGCCTTCATTCCCCTGGCCGTTCCCATGTTCATCACGGCGATTCGTTACACCAACCTTCTTTCCATGGCCCTGGAGTCCAGGGGGTTCAGTCCCGTTACGCCCCGCACGATGTACTATGTATCGAAGATGGGCAAGAAGGACTGGGGCGCACTCATGGCGCTGATTTTTTTCCTTGCCGTATTTCTTTATCTGCGGCTGGTCTGCGGGGCGGGCGTCGTCATGCCGGGGAGACTTTGAATATTGGTGGGCTGTATGGGAACCGAACTCGTGACCAACGGTTTAATCGGAGTTGCTCACAACACTGTTTGGTGGTGAGCTTTCATCAGAACCAAGGATTACCGATCGAATTATTCAATATGAAGCCTATCACAAAATCTTCGGGATGCTGAAGGCGAAATTCCAGTGAGGAACTATTTTGAGACATTTATGCACAGCTGTCCCCGAATTCCACTACGCGCATATGATGGTACAAAGGACATAAATGACTTCGCTCGAATCACCTTTTATCTTCCGCCAGGTCTGCTTCAGTTGCGTATCGTACAGGCCATACATACCCGATTCTTTCTTTTTTCAGGCTTTCAATACTCCCGCTTTCAACATTTACCGAATATGTGAATACATGACCGGGCGGATTGGGGGTTGATGTCCAGTAAGAGGCAGGCACTACAATATTTTCAAAAGGGTGGCCTTGCGGAAACGTTTTATTAATGCCCTTGTTTCCTATTAAAACCTCCCATTCTCTTCTCGATGGCACTCTCCAGTCATTATATCCGGCATAGTTAAGGTCTTCGCAATACTTTACGGCCTCCTCCCAATTCATGCCGCGCATCGGGTAATTTGCATTTTGCAGCCACATCCGTTTTGTCGCTTTGTCGATGATCGTCCCGTCATTCCGTATTATAAACCTTTCCCTTATTGTCTCAATGTCGGCATCCGTCTCAATAGTCTTTTTAAGATTGGTGTAAACCATTTTTAACTGCGCTATTTCCTGTTCTATTGTCTTTTTCTTTTGCTCTGCCTGCTCGATTTCCTTTCTTGTCAACGCAAGTCTTTTTGTCCATTCCGCCTCCTGTATCCTTCTTTTTTCGTCCTCTTGCCGTTGTTGCTTGATTTCGGCAGGTTTTTGCCCGGCCGCCTTTTGTTTGATGGATGGCTTGGCTTTCGGCAATATCTTTTCCTCAGGATATTTGCCCGGATATATATTGATTACAAACCTCACCGGATTCCTGAGCATATAGGTCCTGTATTCGAATTCGCTATTTTCCATAGAAAACATGATTCTCAACATATTATGTTTGTATTGATATATAGCTACTGTTTTAATAGTGCCTTCATTAATTTGAATTGTTTTCTTGACGTTTTTGGATATTGACGCATTCTTGATATGTATAAATAATTTCTTTGAATCCGGCGACTTGCTTGACGTAATTGTTGCAAAAGCAGACAGGTCAACAATAAAAGAATAGTATGTCTGCTTTTGCGCATACCTTACATTTGTGACTTTCACATTTGCGGCAGCGCACGGTTCTATATAAAGGAACATACAAGTCAATACAGCAAAGAAAACAAACACCGGCACACGTTTCAATATCTCTTTCATTTTCACCTTTTACCATAATTTTGGGCTAAAGGCCTAAATGTCTTGCCATTTGCCTATTTGAGCCTGTTCAATACTTTTTCACGGTGGGAGTATATGAAGAAGGATCTTGTGTGTCAATTGAATTTTTACCACAAAATATGGGGTGCGGTATCGGTGATGATGGACGGTGTGTATCGAGTTAGCCGATCTTCCGGTTGAGGAATCCGATTTTGGGTTGTTTCACCTGTTACGAGGTGATCTTTCAGCAAAATAAGAAAGGATGGGTAATTGTTCCCACCCTCTCTTGTTCACTTGCAGCCTATTATAACTATAATTACTTCACGGAATCTTTTAATGCTTTACCAGCTGTAAACTTAGGAACCTTTTTAGCCTTAATCTTGATTGGTTTGCCGGTCTGTGGATTTCTTCCCGTTCTGGCAGATCTTTTCACAACAGAGAAAGTTCCAAAACCGATGAGAGTTACCTTATCCCCCTTTTTAAGCGCTTTCTTGATCGTTTCAAGGAATGCCTTTACTGCCTTTTCAGCTTCCGCCTTGCTACAGGTAGTTTTTGCAACTTCAGTGATCAGGTCTTTTTTGTTCATGTCATCCTCCCTATTTTAGTACAGATTTTCTCTGCAAAAAGCTGCTGTTATGCTTCTCATTCTTTGTTATTTTAGGTTGTGTTATCTCATATTATTGGACTCTTACGTCTCATTCGTCTTCTTGACGTCCGCCCCCAGATGAGTGATGCCAGGTAAGATGTGGAGTGTAATGGGACACATCTAAATCCCGGCATCACCTCTGGAGGTTTCAATGACGATCATAGTGATGACTAACTGACTTTTTTAAATTTGTTTAATTTTTTTGTCAGGCTCTTCCGTTTCATTCGTCTTCTTATTATCAGCAAGGTAGATATATTTTGATATTTCGTTTAGTTACAATAAATTGGAGGCCCCTGGCAAAAGGAGGTTTAAACCATGGGCCTCCAAAACCAGAAGAGCGGATGAGGAGAGGGCAACAACATCAGCTTGGTTATCACAGGCTGTTTCATTTTTCCTTCTCTCCTGGCGCAATTTTGTTGGGACTCGTTGCCATGCCCCATTAATGTTATTTTCCACTATTGTAGAGGGTCATCAGGTTTCCCCCCCGGCTCGTACATGGACCTTTTGAAGTTCTTGAGAGCCTTGCCTATGGAACTTCCCAACTCCGGAAGTTTACCGGGTCCGAATATGATCAAGGCAATAACAAGAACCACCAGCAACTCCGGCATTCCTATACTGGACAATCTTACTCACCTCCTTTAAGGAACTCCGGGTTACTATGATACTTCTTACTTTTCAGGGTTTGCTGCGGGTTGTTCCGCCTCAGGTCCAGGAGTCTGAGGGGCAACTTGCGTATCTGGCACTACCCCCTGCTGGGTATCGGTTGATGTATCACTTTTTTCTATCACAGGGCTTCCTTGCGGTTGTTCATCCGAAAAGGCTATGAACGGTGTAGATAAGAGAAGCACAACACAAATGACCGCTATCAGTTTCTTCATAGATTTCATTTTATAAAACCTCCTTCTGAGTAACTTCAATAAAGTTACTCAACGATAAAGCGCTCCCAGGGGGCGTGGGTCGCTAATTGTTGATAGCCATAGCACCCCCGGTATGACTATCTTGAGATTTAAGCAGACAGAACGCCCATCTCGGGAATAAACCTCAAAAACTCCAAAATAGTTTTTTAAAAAATGAATCGTTTGTTGCTCTGTCAGGATTTATGAGCGTTCGATATTGGAGCGGGTAT